>CAKUMP010000041.1 GCA_934667795.1 uncultured Chthoniobacterales bacterium
GATTGCCACCTATGGAAAGGACGCCATCAAGGCACTTGATTTTGGCACAGCATGTCGCCACCCCCAGGGATTACTCGGTGCGTTCCTGGAGGCTGCAGAATTACCAAAAAGTTTTATCGAGGTCGCCCCGGCAACCAATCTCACCAATACATCCTTATGCAGAGGTGCCGCTTTCCTGTTAAATACACTGAACACAGTACATCCTCTGGTCATAGATGGGAAAATCAATCCCCTGCGCCTATATGAACAACCCGATCATCTTAACATCCTGCGTGGTCCAAAATTTCAACTCCCACCGGAAGTATTAAAAATCATAGGAGAAAAATCCCAGGCAGCAGCTCAATGGTTACGGGAGACTTTTGGTATTCACTATTCACTGGATATTCCCGAGACGGTCGAAGACTCCACATGGTTTGATGATAAATCGATTGCACATCTCGCCCTCTGTGTCATGAAATATCCTGAAGTACTTACCCAACTGGATGCTGCCAACCACCAACTCAAAAAAGAACAACAGGCACGCAAAAAAATAGAAAAAAAACTCCAGCAAACCGAAAAACGCCGTAAATCGTTTAAAAAACAGGTTGAAACATGGAATCATCGTTCCTGGTGGACAAGGGCATTCCATCGACTGCGATTGAAAGAGTAAAGGGACAGTGTCAACTGTCACCTATCCACTGGCTTGGCGTGAAATCGGGTGAATCCTGGCGCAATCCTGGATGATAAAACGGATCCTGCCACAGTGGATCACTGAGATACAGTGCCTGCAATGCCGCAACCTCCTCAGGTCTTTCCAGTTTTGGACGGCTTGCGGACTCGTGATGAATCAAGGAAGCATGCGGTGTACACACCACACGGTATCCTGCCTTCCAAAGTCGCATACAATAATCCACATCGTTGTAGGCAATTTTGAAACGCACTTCATCAAAACCGCCCATTTGTTGAAAAATTTCTCGTCGCGTGAACATACAGGCCGCTGTCACCGCACAGTAATTGCGCGCCGCCTGTAATTGACCAAATGCACGGGGGTCATCTGCCCGACATCCCGCGAAAGCATGTGCTGCACGCGCCTGAATCCCCATGGTCACACCTGCATGCTGGATACGTCCATTAGGATAAAGCAATCGAATGCCCACCGCTCCGATTTCCGGACGCTGCCCATATTCTGCCATTGCCTGGATCCAGTCAGGGTCCTCCACCTCCGTATCATTATTCAAGAAAATCAACCACTCGGAAGTCACCTCTCGAATCACCTGATTATGCATTCCGGCATAATCAAATGGCCCTTCGATTCTTTTAATGGTATGCCCGCAGGTGGCCAGCCAATCCAGCGTTTCCGGCTCAGAGCTGCCGTTGTCGATGATCAAAATTTCATAATTCTCATACGAAGTCTTTTCTGTCAGGCTATCCACACATTGCCGCAACAATTCCAGACGATCACGCGTGGGAATAATAATGGTTGTTTTACGATGCATCACCAATGCCCGACGCACTCGAGCAAGTTGAAACGCGGACAAAGGTTCGATCCATACCGGTTCTTCACGACGGTCAAACTCTTCCTGCAAATCCTGGATAAACGAAGCGTAACGTTTTTCCTGTGTCCCGGGGCTTGTGTGCAATAAGATCTTACGAATGTGAAACGGCTGAACCTTCGCCTCATGCCCAAGTGCCAACGCCGTACGATATGTTCTTCCCGCAGCCAGCCATTGCCTGGCTTCCGGAATCGTCATGAGTGCATCGTCTGAAAAAACGACCGCACTACGCACCGCATCCATATTTTCCATCAGCTCCGGCGACCAGTCGGGCTTGAAAAACGGAGTATCCAGCCGTTCCCCTTTATTATGCGCGAGCCCCTCATCCGCATAAATAAACGGCGCATGAGGATGTTGTATAATGGCCTCCGCAAATTCCACCAGCATCTGGGGTTCCAGTTTGTCCCCCTCATTCAGATAGAGAACATAATTGCACTCACCTCCACGACATCCGATTTTTTCTGTATCAGAAATAATTTCCCAATGGGGATACGGTTGTTCCCGGAGTTGATCGCCAATCGAAGCATCCTGTGTGAAAACATAAAAAAACGGTGCTTCAGTACCGAGCGTCTTAACACGATCTAACAGAGATGCCCGCTCCGGTCTTGCCGCTTCAAGTCTGCGTTGATAACTTTCCACATCCAACAGATCATTGGGAGCGCGCGTGTATTTCTGTTTCAGCCACAGTTCAAATTTTTGATAAATCTTGTCCAGCGGGGGATAGTTGGATTTCTTCCCACGCAAAAGATTTGCTGCCCGCCAGCGGGTCGAATCGTAAAGCTCTTGCTGCGCGGCTCTCAGTTGACCGACCAGACGCACCAGATAATCACGTTCTTTGGAAAATTTTTCCGCGAGCTTGGAAGTCTGCCGTAATAGCAACTTGAGGCGAGCCTCTTCCGTTTTTGTTTCTATAAGATGTGCTTCCGCTCCATACATTCCTACTTTTTTCTCCACAACCGCTGCAGAATATCCGGGAACGATCGGCACGGAAGAAGCTCGTTCCAATGGAGGAGGCAGCAATATTGACTCCAGCCCCAGTGTCGCAGCATAACGGGTAAGACGATTCATTACCTCCGTCTGTTCTTCTGAAACATTTTGGCTTTCTCCTTTTTCAACGCTGCAATCAAAAAGATATTGTCCTTTTTCAAGCCAAGGAGAGCCCGGCCATACCAAACCGTCCGCAAGAACCACCAATAGTTTCCATGGATGCGCATACACGACATAACTCATCCCTTGCATTCCAATCGATAAAGAGAAATCCCGCACCCCGCGCACATGCCAGGCATCATCACTTTTCTCAAGTCGCACTCTGGATTTGCCAGCCAACAGATCACCCCCCATCAATCCACAAACGTCCAGAATGCAGCCTGCCACATCTCGCAACTCCACCGGTTCCTGAACGCGCTTTCCTGTTGTGCTCCCCTGAGGCTTGAGAATCAATGGTACCTGCAGCGAAGCTTCCACGGGGCTGTGATGCTCAAAATTTAAATCCCCTTCACACAGACACTCCCCATGCGGTGCAAAAAACGCCACAGCACTGTGATCCCAAATCTGCTCCTGTTTCATCCAGTCAAAGAAATGCCCGATTTCACGATCCATGGCCTCCACCGTCGCAGCATACATGGCAGCAGGATAACGGGCATCGACAACCCCCTTCAGCCAGCCTAACAAGTGAGATTCAGAAATGCGAATACGCTTGATCAATTCATGCGTAAACTGATTCATCTCCACGCTGAGCCTGCCCTCTCTCAGGGAATGCGTTTCTTCAGCAAGCCAATCAATCAATTCCTCCAGATTACGCTTTCCATACCCCTCGGAAAATAATCCCGGTAAATGAAAACTCAAATCCGGTCCGCTCTTGATCTCGTTACGCAGTGCCCGGCAGGTATCCTCCAGACGCTGCGTCCAGGAAAACGGAATGCGATTCTTTTGAAGTGCATTCAAAAGATGCCCCGCTTCCAACGAACTCTCAATAGCATGCACTTTCCTCACAAGTTCCGGCTGATATTCCCTTTCGGGGCTGGACGGATCATAAGCATATTTCTGATTCGCAACCGCCTTGTCCGGCAGCGAAGGAGGATGCGGATCAAATAATTGTAACCAAATGAATTGCGGAGTGGACCAGTCCAACTCCTTCATCATGTTTAATGCTCGCTGGACACTGGTTGCTGTATTTTGCGCCGGATTTACGATGCAGGATACGATCCGATCAAACGATTCCGCCAACGCATCCCCTGGATGTGCAAATTCCATTTCCGCAGACACCAGAGATGTTTCATATCCATGTCCCTTGAGCACATTCATCAGATTGGGCAGACGCGTGGGAAATTCTCCCCATTCCGAGAACACCTTTGTTTCCGATGGCAAACGTCCCGTCAAAAAAGTGATCTGTGAAGCAAGTGTTGAATCCGAATTTGATCGGGCATTCTCAAAAACCAGACCTTCTGCCGCAAGCTTATCCAGCACTGGCGTGCAGACATGGGCCGCGTCATAACATCCCACGTGATCACGCCGAAGCGCATCCCCTGTAATCACCACAATATGCGGATGCCGTGGTTTCTTCGCACCAAGCGGTTCCGCGGAATGAACAGACAATGGCGCACTCCCCGTAAGTACCGGTTCCCCCCAGCCCAGCCAGGCATAGGACGATTGCCCCCGCACCGTACGGGTCTGAAACCCAAGCTTTACCTTCTGCCCCGCAAACTCCGACAAATTCACACTGCATTCCGCCCATGCCCGATGCTCTTTATTTTCTCCAGGATTCTGCAAAATAGAAAAAACTTTCTTCGCGGGTGCTTCGTCCACCAACGCCCATACACTAAACTCGTACTCCCCATTCATAAGATCCCAGCTTGCCGGGCTGGATCCTACCGCAAATTGCAACTCCGATGTTTCTGTGATCTCAAATGCTGGCCACCAGAACAAAGAAAGTGGATGCTGGAACACACAGTTGCGCGCATCCCGCTGAATTAAGAACCGTTGAATCTCAGGGCGGGTGCTGCCTTCCGCCAGTTCAATATCGTCAAAACGTAAAATCAGAGGTTGTTGTTGCATATTAAAAAATCAATCCTTTACAGTATGAAGCACTTCTTTGTAATGAAAAAACATGCGCTCGGCAAATTCATCTGCTGTCGGAACATGAATATCTAATCGCATATACCTGGTTTTCATCTCCACGGCATCCCTCAACCAATCCTTCCAGGCGCTCACGGAAGGCGTCGGAATTTTCCATCCCCACCCGTCCCCGATCGGGTGCGTAAACAGCCCGGGCAAATCATGTGCTGCCACCGGAATACCACAATATAAAGCATCCTTGAATGTCAATAACGCATTTTCATTCCAGATAGATGGCACCACCAACGCATCACACCATTCATAATGCTGCCCGATTTTCTCAGGCAAACACGGACCAGCCCAGTCAATCCGCCTATCTCCGACGCCCATCCATTTTTCCATATAAGCGGACATTGTGCTCACATTTGTCACTATCCGAAACTCGATCGGCAGATCGCTCGATTCCGCTATCGCCTGAATCACAAGATGCCCTCCCTTGTGATAAACCATGCTTCCCACATAAAGCAATCGCAACGGCGCCCCCGGTTGCCTCTCCGGATGCGCCTGTCTGTGAGCCAGCGCAGACTCCAGAATCGCCGTCTCCACCCCATGCGCCTCCACACGAATTCCAATAATCCCGAACCGCTCATGCATCCGCGCAGAATGTTCACACAACGCAATCAACCGGCTCGATAACGCCAATACTTCGCGAAGAAAAATATTCCGTTTCGCCAATGCCTCCTTCGCGCCAGCCTGCATCTCCGCCGGTACCCGATGAATATCCAACAGACAATCCAGACAACGTTCCTGCGGTTCAGGCCCGGAAATACAGGGTGCTCCATCGGGCAACAACAACGTGTGTCTCAAACAAAAAAACCAGTAATCTGTAAATACGGTGACAATCGGCACTCCGGCATTATGAAGTTCCCGATAAATCCCTCCGCCAATTTTCATTCCATGCATCACATGCGCAACATCCGGACGAAACTCGCGCAACACCGCGCGCAGAGCATAATTTGCAAACCGATTATGATACTCCGCTTCCCAGATATTCGGATGTTGCGAAAGATTGAACTCAAACCAATAAACATCTGCATCCTCTACCCGCTCCCGTTTTATCCCATAAGCCGAATGGTTTGTGGCATGCGTACTACGAAACGAAAAAACAGCAGGAACATGTCCTTTTTCCCGCATTCGCCGCACCAACCCGCGTACAACCAACTCCGTACCACCTACACAATCCGGATAATACTGATGTGTCAGATACAAAATGCGCATACTACTGTCCCTTAAAAAAAAATGTGCCCCACCACTTTAATCGTTTGAGTAACACTTCCAGCGATGCGCGTCAAGTGAAAGCAATCCGAAATTTAAAAATTCCATGATCGATTTTCCATTTTCCATTTGTTAAAAATCCCGTTCAGACCTTAGAAATTTTCCAAACAAACCATGACTTCCATCACAGATCTCACACAGGCACTGGTCCAAATCCCCAGTGTAAATCCCGGATATGACCCCACTAGTAAAGGAGAAACGGAAATGTCCGATTTCATCGCACTCTGGGGGGAAACCCATGGGTTCGAAGTAAAAAAAACGACTGTTTCCTCCCATCATGAAAACAACCGGCAAAATGTCATTTTAACTTTTCGTAATGGCTGTGGAAAACATGTGGCATTAAATGGGCATTTGGACACGGTATCGGTTGCCGGCATGACCATCCCCCCCTGGGATGCGGAAGTCCGCGATGAACGCATCTGGGGACGAGGCTCAGCAGACATGAAAGGCCCATTAGCAAGTATGCTCCTGACATTACTCCGCATGAAAGAAAATGCCGCTCACTGGAAAGGGACGGTTTCCGTCATTTGTTTTGTCGATGAAGAACTCGGGTTTGGCGGGGCTAAACATTATATAGAAAATTTACACCCTGACAACCGCCCGGACTTTGTCCTGGTGGGAGAGCCGACCGAGATGCAGGTGGTGCGTGGATGTAAAGGCTGTTTACGTTTCTCTATCACTGCTCATGGCAAGGCCGCGCATAGCAGCACGCCGGAAAAAGGGAACAGCGCGATTACCGCAATGGCACATGCCATCCTCGCACTCAATCATTATTTTGCAAATACACTTTCTAAAAATACACGTTCCGAATTTGGTTCCAGCACCGGCTCTATTGGTATTATCCAGGGAGGCACCGGTATCAATATCGTCCCGGATCAGTGCTCCATTCAGGTCGATATACGCTTGATTCCCGGACAAAACTGGGAAACGACCTGGCAGGAAATCCAGCAAACCGTTTTGAACGCAGCCGCGAGGGAGAATATTCGCTGGGAGTTCGACCCCACTCCATTTGTCGATCTCCCTATGGAATTACCTGCCGAACACCCCCTGGTACAAATTGCCTGCGAACAGTTACAACTTCCCCCCATCGTGGTGAATTACTCCTGCGATGCCAGCAAATTCGCAGCAGACGGTATCCCCACCATCATCCTCGGCCCAGGCAATATCGCCCAGGCACACACCAAAGACGAATCCATCGCCATCACCGACCTCGAGTCCGCCATCCCCATTTATCAAAACCTCCTCACCGCCCTCCTGCAATAATTTCCCCTGGGAGCAATTCCAGAAGTTTGGACATTTTTGACTCTGTCCCTAATTCCACCCTCGTGGGGGTTGTTGCAGGGGAACGTGTCACAGCCCTCTTAAATTCTGAATTCCAACCTTGCCATCATGTTTAAATTCCTTTATTTCTATTCTTCAAATTTATGAAAAACTATCTTTCTATCATTTTCCCCCTGATACTTGGAATGTTCCTCTGTGGATGTGGAGATTCCGGATCAAACAGTATTAAAATTGGCTTGAACGTGGAACTCACCGGCGAAATGCCTGCGGTGGGCGCCTCCAGCCGTAATGCAGCACAATTATTTGTCGAGCAGATCAACGCTGATGGTGGGATCCAGCTCGGAGACCAGAAAGTTCCTCTGCAACTGGTTGTAGGCGACAATGCCGCGTCTGCAGAACAGGCAGCAGCCGTCACGCAACGCCTCATTGCACAGGATAACGTTCTGGTCATGGCCGGCCCCAATGCCAGCGTATGCGCGATTCCCGCTTCTGAAATCGCAGAAAAATTAAAAACGCCCATGATCTCACCCTGGTCCACTAACCCACAGACCACGATGAATACCTCCACTGGCGAACATAAAGATTACGTATTCCGCGCCTGCTTCACGGACGTATTCCAGGCGGTTGTCCTCGCAAAATTTGCAACAGAGCACCTGAAAGCCAAAACCGCAGCGGTTCTTTATGATGTCGCTTCCGAAGCGCCTAATGGACAGGCAACCCTTTTCCGCAAAACATTTGAAGACGCCGGAAATATCATTGTCGCTTTCGAAACTTATACCACCGGAGATCGCGATTTCTCTGCACAGTTAACCAAAATCCGGGAAGCTGCCCCCGATATTATTTTCCTGCCCGCTTATTATAATGAAGTCCCATTGGTTGCACAACAGGCACGCCGATTAGGAATCACAACCCCTTTCCTCGGCAGTGACGCCTGGAGTTCTCCCGATATCATCACCCTTGGTGGCGCAGATATCGACGGTTCCTATTTCTGTAACCATTACTCGACTGAAATCGCAACCCCTGAAGCCACAAAATTCATGGACGATTATCAAACAAAATACGGAAAACTGCCTGATGATGTCGCAGCACTGACTTACGATACTTTCAAGGTCCTTGCAGCGGCAATCGAAAAAGCAGGTACACCTGATCGTGAAGCCGTAAAAGACGCACTCTTCCAGATCGATCCCGTTCAGGGTGTGACCGGCGTAATCCAGTTCCAGGAAGGCTCCGGCGATCCTGTCAAAAGTGCTGTCATGCTCCAGATTAAAGACGGCAAATTTGTATGGACGGCCAACGCGACACCATAATACGGTACGCTCTTCGTGGATTACCTTTCCCAACAGATTATTAACGCTATCCAATTGGGGTCAATCTATGCATTGATCGCTTTAGGATACAGCATGGTTTACGGAGTGTTAACCATGATTAACTTTGCACATGGCGATGTGTTCATGATTGGTGCTTTCGCGTGCCTTGCGCTGGTGACGATGTTACCCGTAACATTACCGTTTGTAGTCATCCTGATACTGGCGATGTTAATCACGGCTTTACTAGGTGCCTTGCTGGAAAGATTTGCTTACCGCCCGCTGCGCAACGCGCCCCGGGTCTCGGCCATTATTACCGCATTGGGGTGTGGGCTGGTAATCCAGAACACGATGCTTGGGTTTTCTCCTTATTCAAAAGCGATGCCCACGCTGTTTCAGTCAAAAACTTTTCACATCTGGGGGATTACGATTTCCACGCTTCAGATTCTGATTATCGGGATTTCGGTATTTCTGATGCTGGCGTTGGATTTCCTCATTCGAAAAACCCGTTATGGGATTGCGATGCGCGCAGTTGCCAGCAATGCGCCGATAGTTCCTTTAATGGGAGTGCCAGTGGACCGCGTGATTGCGCTGACATTTGCCCTGGGGGCTGCGTTAGGGGGGGCTGCCGGAATGTTGTATGGATTAGCCTATCCGGTGATCAGTGCCACCATGGGAGCCATCGTCGGATGGAAAGCTTTTGTGGCTGCCGTGATCGGTGGGATTGGCAATATTCGTGGCGCAGTGTTGGGCGCCTACCTTCTCGGTTCTGTCGAAATTTTAACCATTGCTTATTTACCTTCGACTTACCGGGACCTGATCGCCTACTCGCTGTTATTGGTCGTTTTAATCATTAAACCGCATGGATTACTGGGGACTCCCCCCATTACTAAAGTCTAAGTATGAGCCTGGGAGAGAAATTAGGGAAAATATTTCATCCAATTGGAAAAAATCGCAAAATCCTTCCGATTTTATGGGTGGTTGCTCTGGTCCTCTCATTCGCCGTTCAGAAATTTGGCCTGCTGAATACTTATACGATCTTTATTCTCACCACGATTTGTATCCACGTCATCCTCTGTGCCAGTCTGAACCTCGTTAACGGCTACATGGGAGAATTTTCTGTCGGTCATGCAGGTTTCATGGCACTGGGCGCCTATACGTCCGCAATTTTTACAACCAAAATTTATCCTGGCATGGCATCGGTATGGACATTTCCTCTGGCCGTCCTGGCCGCAGGTGCCTTTGCGGCATTTATTGGATTTTTTCTGGCGGTTCTTTCCTTTAAAACGCGTGGAGATTATCTCGCTATTATCACGCTGGCATTCCTGATGATCGTTAAATCTGCGTTGGAAAATATCCCGTACGTGGGAGGACCACGCGGGATGCTGGGAATTCAGCCGCTGACCACTCTACTGGGTGCTTTTGTGTGGGCTTCTCTGACCATTTGGCTGCTGCGCAATTTAATTTATTCGAAATTTGGGCGAGCTATCACCGCGATCCGATGTGATGAAATTGCGGCGAATGCGATGGGTGTTCGTACACGTGAAGCCAAAATCCTGGCATTCGTCATTTCTGCTTTTCTTACGGGTGTCGCAGGTGCCTTGTTCGCACATCAGATCATGTTCATTAACCCCGGTTCCTTTGATATCATTAAATCGACAGAAGTTTTAGTCATGGTGTATTTAGGTGGAACCGGTTCACTGGCCGGATCTATCCTGGGAGCCACGATTTTCACCCTGCTTTCCGAATGGTTACAACCACTGGGTACTTGGCGAATGGTGGTCATGCCATTACTTCTGGTGTTTCTGATGCTGTTTTATCCAAAAGGAATTCTCGGATTCCGGGAACTCCCCTGGTTCCTGCCGAAGCGGAAAGGAGTCACCTCCCATGAATGATCTCCTGCAAATTACACACGTCACCCAGCGATTTGGTGGGCTTTGTGCCATTTCCGATTTTAACCTGACGGTAAAACCCGGAGAAACTATCGGCATCATCGGCCCCAACGGTGCCGGAAAAACCACTTTATTTAACCTCATTACCGGGATTTTCAAACCGACAGAAGGAACGATCCATTGTCAGGGCCGTTTACTGAATGACCGTCTCCCAAACCAAATTGCCAATCTCGGTATCGCGCGCACTTTCCAGAATATCCGTCTTTTCCGTGAGTTAACCGTGCTTGAAAATGTTCGTATCGCTTACGATCTTCAACTTCGTTATCGCCCATGGGATGCATTGTTGACAACCGCCCATCTCCGTCATGCGGAACTCGACTCCATTCAGGAAAGCATGAAACTGCTGGAATTGTTTCACCTGGAAGAAAGTGCTTGCGAAGAAGCGGGAAATCTCTCGTATGGTTCTCAACGTCGCCTGGAAATTGCCAGAGCCATTGCCCTGAAACCTCAAATCCTCCTGCTCGACGAGCCTGCGGCAGGAATGAACCCCACCGAAACACGAAAACTCACCGAATTTCTGATCTGGGTAAAAGAATATTTTAATGTAACCATCCTCCTGATTGAACACCACATGCACCTGGTCATGACCCTTTGTCAGCGTATCAAAGTATTAGATTTTGGAGTCACCATCGCAGAAGGTACACCTGAAGAAATCCGGAATAACCCACGCGTGATCGAAGCATATCTGGGAGAAAAACAGGAAGAATGAATACGCCTATCACTCCCATCCTGCAAATTAAAAACCTGAATGTCTCGTACGGGGACATCCAGGCGGTAAAAGGGATTTCTTTTCAGGTCAACCCGGGAGAAATCTTCGCTTTGATCGGCTCCAATGGTGCCGGAAAATCATCCACCCTGCGCGCGATTTCCGGAATGATCCATTATTCTGGGGAAGTCATTTTTTCCGGACAAAACCTGAATGGCATCCGCCCGGATTTGATTGTCGGACACGGATTAGCCCATGTTCCGGAGGGGCGTGGGATTTTTGCCCCCCTGACGGTACACGAAAATCTCCGTCTCGGTGCCTGGCTGCGAAAAGATCGAAAGGAAACTGAAGCCGATTATGAGCGTGTCCTGACCTGGTTCCCGCGTCTTCGCGAACGGCAGGAACAATTGGCTGGAACCCTTTCCGGTGGCGAACAGCAAATGCTCGCGGTTGCCCGCGCAATGATGAGCCGCACCAAAATGCTTCTACTTGACGAGCCCTCGATGGGACTCGCTCCACGGCTGGTTCAGGAAATTTTCTCTATCATCGAAGAAATCAACAAAAGCGGCGTCTCCATTCTCCTCGTCGAACAAAACGCGCACATGGCCCTCCAACTCGCCAACCGCGCCTGCCTCCTCGAAACTGGCAACGTCGCCCTCGAAGACTCTGCCCAAACCATGCTCCACAACCCAAAAGTCAAAGAAGCATACCTCGGGATCTAGTCGGAAAAACAGGCGTATTCTGTGTGTTCCGTGATTTAACCCGAAATAGGCAATGAGAGAGAATAAGATGTTGCAAGATGCTAAGCCGAAATGATTTGAGAAGAACGACGAATGGTGCTTGCGGCCAGCAAATTACTGTAGATCAACTCGATCCATTGCATATTTCGGGTTTAAACCCAAAATTGTGGATTTTCTTATTGCTCTCCTTCCTGACTTCCTATAAATTCACCTCTTCTATCGTATGACGGGGCGTAGCTTAGCTTGGTAGAGCGCGTGGTTTGGGACCACGAGGTCGCTGGTTCGAATCCAGTCGCCCCGACCATCACGATTTTTCACTCCAGACTGACAGCGAACCATTCCAGGAAATAGTTTTTGTTTACTTCGGTGTTGATGGGAGTGCCGGGCAACATCAACAGCACATAATCGCCTGCGCGCGGGATAACGGGATGAAAGGTTTCCCATCTGGAAACTTCTTCCGTACGCCCAATCTGGATTCCTTTTTTCCATTCATCCAGTGTGAGCAACGTCAACGTCTCTTTAGGAATCACGCGTTGGTTTCCAATGCCTCCCACCTTCACATCCACCCCCAATCCAAATACAAAAACGCGCGATCGCTCCCAGTCCGTTTTGGAAATCCCCCCCTTAACAACCAACGGAAATTCGATTTTTTTCCAAAAAAACGCCTCTTTCTGTCCATTGCTCAGCTTTCGATTATCGGATTTCCCGGCGATCCACACACAACGTGTGTCATGTC
>CAKUMP010000042.1 GCA_934667795.1 uncultured Chthoniobacterales bacterium
TGGAGTGAAATCCTATAATTACGTTGTTCCCTCTGTTCAGTCGCCCTTGACGTTTGCTCTTCAGGCAAATGTTCCGGGACGCGGGTGGGTGACGTATCAGAAAGTGGAAGGCTATCGAAATTATTTTTCAAACTCGGTCGGTGGGTCACAATCTGCTACTGCAAATACGAGTACTTATCGAGATGAAAATAATGCGGTACAAACGGTTTATATCGGGACTCAATATGATACGCACCATTCTGTGATGCCTGTGGAGGATATCCGGGATCACTATTACCGCTACCGGCATTATCATCGAGTATGGGCAACGAACACCTGGACAAAATTTGACCCACGTTCCAGGCGTTTTGGGATGTCAGGATTTGTGGGAGATGGAGTGGGGTCTGCCACCCGGAATACGGTTCAAAATATTGGACAATACTGGAGTGGGGGGCTGGGAACGCCTCGAACCAGTACAACAGGTGGGTTAAATAAGACACGCTATAATTGGATGGGAATGTATGGAGGATCGGGTACCTGGATCACCGGAGCGGAACATGGAGGGCTTAGAGCAATGGGATATGTTCCTTCAACTTACCCCTATGATCTGAATAAGGAAATTTATGGATTCGAAATCTGGCCGCAATATACAGCGACGAGTAACCCCATGCGTAAAATGATCGTCCCTGCAGCTTCGGCTCAGAATGATCCAAGAACGCCGGTAGGACTAGGAAATCCGATGCGGTATAAGGACCCGGATGGGGTGATCCGCCCGGGCGATTATTATTTAGGCGAGTATCCTATGGTGGTCGATGAATCCACTGCCGGCATTCGCAGAGCGGAACGTCCGGTCATTTTAAATCGTCCATTCCGTAACGTAGGGGAATTGGGGTACGTGTTCCGGGATGTTCCCTGGAAAACGCTGGATTTCTTTTCCCAATATTCTGCCGACGCCGGATTGCTGGAAGTGTTTAGTCTGGACGAATCGATAGATTCCACACCCATGGTGGCAGGGAAAGTGAATTTGAATACTCCACATCCGGAAATCCTTCGGGCGATTCTGCAGGGAGCACAACGCCATTTGAATGGACTGGATGGAGTAGTAGATAATTTCCGCTCCGGAGAGGAAGCCTTTGATGCGACGACTGCGACTGCTATTGCACAAGCGATCGTCACAGAAAGCCAGAGCACCCCGTTCTTCAGCAAAGCAGAGCTGGTGTATAGAATTATGGACGAGGAAGATGGGGCTGCGAATTTAACTTCCACAAACAAGGCAATGCGTGAAGGCGTGGTAAGAGCCTTATCCGATACGACCACCACAAGAACCTGGAATCTGATGGTGGATATTGTTGCACAAACAGGGATATTCCCCGGACATGCAGATGAATTAAATGACTTTGTCCCCAGAGGGCAGCGACGTTACTGGGTGCATTTGGCTATTGATCGTATGACTGGAAATATCGTAGATCAGGTAGTGGAGGTTGTTCATGAATAGGTTTACGCAAATAATGATATTAGCAGGGATTTTGGGAGGATGGGGACTTTCATCCCCAAATGCCCAGTCCCAGACGCAGAAAAAAGAAGGAGAGATTGTCAATGCATCTGTCCCTCAAGATCCACAGACCGCTCAGGTGCCACTCGAAACCCATTGGGAAATTAAATACCTGCCACCTCTTCGAAAAAAGTTAAATGACAAAAAGGATGAAAAGGACCAGACCACCGAAAATGCTGAGAATCCTGAAGATCTGATGGAGTTTGAAGAGGTGGGCGATGAGGAGTTAAATGTTTTAGAAAAAGCAGAGTTCTCTGTGAGCCGGGTCCTTGAACACCAGACAACTCATTACCGCAGCGGCAAAAAAGAAGAAAAATGGTTCTATCAAGGATTCGTTCTGAGGCCGAATGAGGTGACCGGAAATCCCATTTTATTGCCAGGAAATACAGAGGTCGGATATTCCCGTTCCGGGTTACGCGTCATGCCGGAATTACAATGGATTAAAAAAGACAATTTTATAGGAAAAACTGTTTTTCGCGACAGGGTGTGCCATGTATATGACCGCATGGGTGGGGGAGTCTCCGCAAAAGTACCTCCCGCAGCCGATGCGGAACCTGTAGAAGAAAATATCGATGATTTATCCGACGCAGTAGGAAAAGAAGCCTTTGCTTCTGCGGGGACGATTATAGAACGGGCTTATATTGATGTGGAAACAAAATTACCGGTAGCTGTCCAGACAGATACGGAATTGCGTGTTTATACTTTTTCTCCGTTGGAAAATCCTTTAAGATTACCTGAGTCATATCGAAAAGTATGGAATGACTACGTGAATCAGCCCAAATATGTGAAAGACAAATATGTGGTGCCACAATAATAACCTTTTATTGTTATGAAAACATTGAATTTAAAATACAAGACCGGTGGCTGGAGAAGTGGGTTCACGCTTGTCGAATTATTGGTCGTGATCGGTATTATTATGACGATGATGGCACTGGCAGTTCCGGCATACCAGTATTTGAACTCGGCGGGGAATGTGACAAAAGCCGGCAATGATGTCGCAGGATTTCTGGAGCAGGCGCGCTCGTATGCGATGGCAAATAATACGTACGTATGGGTCGGCTTTGAAAAAGATGGAAAAGATCTGGTCATTTCTGCTGTTGCTTCCAGAACGGGGACATTAAATGTCGTGCAAACAGATGTGACGATTGCAAATCCGGATATCGTACAGTTAGGAAAAATTTTAAGATACCGGAATCTGGATTTATTTGAAGCACCGTTGCCGCCGGGTGCAGATGCGGCAAGCCGGACCATCTTGCCGGGGATGAGTGGTACGCTGGATGCATTTTCTTTTACCAGCGGATCTACGACGAAAAAAATTGTTTTTTCGGGACAGGTGATGCGGTTTTCTCCTCGTGGGGAGGTACGTGTTGCCGATGATACCATCAGCCGCTGGATCGCATTGGGAATTAAACGGAGTACAGATGCGAACAGTGACAATTATTTTGGAATTGAAATCGGGGGATTAACGGGCAATGTGAGAACCTATCGTAACGAGGGAGGCAATGATGAAGTCGGTGGATAATTTTAAAAATAAGGACGGATTTTCTTTAGTAGAAATTACGATTGCTATCGGGATTATATCGTTTGCTCTGCTTGCGTTATTGGGGTTGTTGCCGACGGGATTGAATACGGTAAAAGCGTCTGCGGATGAAAGTATCGCAACCAATATCCTGACAGCAGTCGCGGCAGATGTGCGAAGTATTCCGGAGGATGAGGTGGTTTCCGAAATTTATGGAATTCAGGTATGGGACGAAAGTGCCGGAGATTCAGGAACAAAATTGCTGGATCATAATGGTGATATTTCCTGGGGTGGGGGAGATGTGCCACAAAATGATGCCGGATATGTTTTGCAATGGAAAATTACCCGTCCCCCTGCGACCAGTACCAATGAACCTGTCGCAGTCCATCTGGCGGTGTTGTGGCCGGCTCAAGCAGCGGAAGAAGATAGAACCGGAAGTTTTGAAACGCTGGTAGTTTTACCTAACCGATAGAAATGAAACAGAATGAAAATGTTGGATTCTAAAATGAGGGTTCCTGGTACGCTGCGGAAAGCAGGGTTTACGATGGTGGAAGTTTTGCTGGCCACTGCAGTCCTGGCTGCACTTTTGGTGGTGATTGCAAACCTGACAAGCAATACCGCAAAGGTGACCAGTACATCAAATAGACAAATTTCTGCAGATGCGGCAGGACGACAGATCCTGACCCGTTTGTCGCTGGATTTTTCACAGGCAATTTTACGAAAAGATTTGCCGCAGCTGATTGAAAAACTGTCGGGAAATGACCGGATTACGTTTTACGCGCAGGCAGATGGCTATGAGGGGGATCGTGGCGTATCAAAAATCGCTTTCCGGGTGGAAGAAGGGTTTCTGGAGAGAGGCGCACAAGGAATGTATTGGGAAGCCGGTGGAACCGGGGGAAATATAATCGAATTTAACTCTTCCGCATTGGCATCGGTTCCGGATGATGATTTTGAAGTGATCGCCGACGAGGTGTTCCGGATAGAGTTAGCGTTTCTCATGGATGATGGAACGATCAAGGCTGATGCCGTCACGTTCCGTTCGGAAACAGGTCCCAATGTAAAGGCAGTCATTGTGGGAATTGCGACCCTCGATATGGAAACACGTAAAATGATGAGTGGCAATATTGAAGATTTAGGCGAAGAATTGCCTGATGCACAAAATGACCGGGATATCATGAGCTTGTGGGGCCCCCTGCGTAATGACAGCGCATTCCTCTCAGGCGACTCCAACTTCCCCACGATCGTCCGCGCAAATGTCCGCTTCTATCAACGATACTTTTACCTGAATTACGGCGACAAATAATTCCGGAGTGCGGTGACAAGTCACCGCCCCGGGGAGAACCGATGTTCCTCGTAAAACTGGAGAACTGATCCGCGGATCGATTGTCCTGTTTTTTATCCGCAGATTTTCGCAGATTAACACAGATTATGCTTTATTTTTTAATTTATTATTGTGTCCAAGCCCAATTAAACAGATGCAAATCTACCCCCATAAAAAACAAACCTTCTTCCTCTTATTCCTACAAAAAAATCTGCGTTAATCTGCGAAAAATCTGCGGATCCTTTCAGACTTGAATCTGTGGATCAGTTCTCCAGTTTTACGAGGACGTCGGCACTTCTCGGGACGTCCTGCCTGCGTTACAAAGATGTATCCAGGGCGTGGAGCAATTCCTGAATCGTCTCTGTTGTTTCATCCCCCATATTGGAAAGCCGGAAGGTCTGACCTTTGATTTTTCCATATCCACCATCAATGATAATTTTATGGTTGGCTTTTAACTTTGCGATCAGAGCAGGGAGATCAATTTCCTTATTATTGCGGACACAAGTCAGGGATTTCGAGCGATATCCTTCTTGCGCAAAGAACTCAAATCCCTGTTTTTCCACCCATTGATGAACCAGTTGGTTTAGCGCTTCATGACGCTTGTAACGGTTTTCGATACCTTCATCAAAGATATCATCCAGTTTTGACTGAAGAGCGTAAATGAGCGAAATGCTGGGAGTGCTCGGGGTCATATTGGATTCCTGATTCTTTTTGAATTCGAGAAAATCAAAATAATACCCGCGATCAGGTGTGGTCGCCGCGCGTTGGAAAGCGCGTTCGCTTGCGGAAAAAAGAGCCAGCCCGGGAGGGAGGGCGAGTGCTTTCTGACTGCCAGTCAGAAGGACATCAATACCCCATTCATCCATCAGGATTGGAACGACAGAAAAGGAAGAAACGGTATCGACAATCAGTAACACATCGTCATATTTGCGTACGACCTCACATAATTCTTTCAGTGGGTTCATCACTCCGGTGGAGGTTTCGTTATGGATGAGCGTCACGGTATCGAACTCGCCCGTAGCCAGTTTAGCATCGAGTGCCTCAGGAGAAATGATCTCCCCCCAAGGGACCTGGAGGCCATCTGCCTGTTTTCCACAACGTTTGGAAACATCCAGCCATTTGTCAGAAAATGCGCCACACATACAGTTCAGGACTTTTTTCTGTACGAGGTTTCGGATGGCGCCTTCCATCACGCCCCAGGCGGAGGAAGTTGAAAGAAAGACCGGTTGTTGCGTATAAAAGAGTGCCTGTAAACGAGGGTGGATATCCGCGTACAACGCCTGGAAATCTTTACTGCGATGCCCAACCATTGGCCGTGTCATTGCCTGAAAGGTTTTTTTGGAGACTTCAACAGGACCGGGAATAAATAACTTCATGGATTCACTCATAATATAAAACAACTCTAACTGTAAGTGGGAAAAAGCATAAGAAGAAAATTTAAAAAAGAAAACTGAAAACTTTTTGCCTTATGTCATATAAAAAACCTTTATATCTGGGTTAGCCGCTGAAGTCGCGGAAAAACGCAGAAGGTTTTTATTATAGAAATTCCGCGTCTTGCCTATTTTATTTGGAATAATATGAGATAGCCTATGTCGAAGACTCCATTCCGCGGCTTATAAAAGTACAGGGAAAATAGCCATGGGAGTGCTTCCAGCGCTTTGCGTGAAATAGCCGACGAAGACGTCGGCGCTCCCAGGGGTGCGCTCCATACGCGCTAACTTGTTTTTTGATCCGCAGATTAACACAGATTTTTAAGAGGTTTTTAAGTTCTAAATTTAAAATTTTTACACTCTTCAACAATTTTAGTCTTATATCCTTCTACAAACCTGGCGTCCGTGCGTGGAACTTTTCCAGAACGCCTCATCTTTCGGCTTTTCTCCTTATTTCCCATAAAAAATAAAAAATAATCTGCGTTAATCTGCGTTAATCTGCGGATCCTTTCTCTTTTTTTGAATTTATGGATAAGTTAGCGCTCCCAGTGGCACTCCCAGCCTTTATTCTTCCCAGAGAAAATGTTCCAGCCGGAGGCGATTGAGGCGTGTGCGGGCCTCACTGGCACGAGGACCATTCAAGTTTGCCAGTCGCGTATAAATTCCCACTGCGGATTCCCATTTTTCACGGGATTCCAGGATTCGGGCGGCATCGAATGCCGATTTATAATACCAGAAAAATTCCGGCTGTTCTTCTGCTTCCGGATTGGGTGCAAAAGCATCAAAATAGGTGGTCAGTGCATGATCGAAATCGCCCGCTTTTTCCAATGCCTGAGCAGTTTTCCATAATGCCTGATTCCGGATCGGTGTAGGAGCATCCGGGAAATCTGCGACCATTCGGAATGCTTCGGCGGCACGATGGTAAGTTTCTGTTGAATCCTGAGCAGAGGCATAGATCGCTTCCGCTTTAGCCAGCATTAATTCCAATCGGTCCGTGAGAGAAACTCCTTCCTGGAGGCCGTCTTCACATAGAATAATGGCTTCATCAAATTTGTTTTGCCGGGCTTTAATGGCAGACTGCTGTAACCGGGCGCGTGGACGAAGGGGGCCATTCATCTGAACGACCGCTTCAAAGTTTTCCAGTGCGGTATCCAGTGCATCTGCATTCATCGAGCGGACTGCGCTTTGTCCGGAAAGGAAGAGGGCAAGCTCAATAATATGCGTCTGGTTAGCTTCACTGGCAATCAGATCAAATTGCGTGTGCGCACTCGGGAAATTGCCCGTATTAAAGTAAATTTCACCTAATTTCAAACGTGCTTCCACTGCGCGGGAGGAAGTTGGAAAAGAGTTCAGGAACGTGTTTGCGCGTTCTACTGCGAGAGCGGTTTGATCTGGCTGTGCGGCAGCCAGGAAAATGCGAAGAAATGCGGATGCTTCGCGTGCGACCGGGGACATCACTTTTTGTTCGGCTTCCGCAAGAAAGAGTTGAGCCGATTCCAGATTGGGAGGAGTGTTTGTGAAGGCTAACTCTGCGAGTGTGACATATGCTTCGGACACACGGGGATGCTGGGGGAAATCCTGAATAAATGTCCGTAACGTCTCCTGTGTTTCGGGGGCACCCATTCGTGCCTGTTGAAGGGCTTCTTCCAGTAGTAGATTGCTGCGAAGCGGGCTTTCCGGGAAATTTTCGCTGAATTTTGCATAGCTCTTCAAAAAACGTTCATAATCATTCATTTCCAACAGACAAAGTGCCTGGTTATAAAGGGCGATTTCGGCGATGGTGGGTTCGGAAGTTGCCAGGTTTTGGAATGCCTCCTGGGCTTCTTCAAATTTTCCGATGGAATGAAGTGCGAGTGCTCTGGTGAAGGCAATTTTTAATTGTGCTTCTTTCTCGGGGAAAACTTCCTGAGCGGTTTTCAGGAGTTGATCGGCTTCCTCCCAGGTTCCGATATGCGCGTAAAGCTGTGTTTTTTCGAGGTAGGCCTGAAATTGCCATTCAGGATTTTTGCTGTGATCGATCACAAACTGATACGCCTGCAAGGCTTCTTCGGGATCGTCGCTGAGCGCTTCTGTTCTTCCTAAATAAAGAGCGGCTAACTCTGCCCGCATCCCCTGACCGAGGTCTCGCCAGCGTCGAAGCAGGCTGGTGGAGGTATTGGGCGCGAGATTGTAAATGCGTGTTAATTCTGAAAACATCGAAGGCAGGAGTTGCCCGGATTCATGGGTGTCCACAAAATTTTCCAGAACGACCTCTGCCTGATCCCGTTGTCCATTGGCAAGATAAGCTCTGGCGAGTCCGAGGTAAGAGCCTTCAAATAACTCGGAAGGAAGACCTTCCGGAGATTCAATGAGATTCTGATACCCGGTAATGGCTTCTGACCACTGTTCGCGCGCCAGAAACAAACGGGCTTGCAGGTAATTTTTTAATTGGGTTTCAGAGGCTCCTTCGGGGCTCAGGTTTTGCAGAATCTCCTGCGTTTTTTCAATATTTCCGGCTAATAATTCCAGTTCGGCAGCGGCAATTCCGGCACGAAATGCGAGATCCGAAGAAGAAGCACTTTGAACTTGTTGAAATTGTTTGCGGGCTTCGTCGAGATGTTCTTGTGCGCGTAACGCCTGCCCCAGACCAAATTGTGCCTGCGCTTGCGCGGGCGTGCCGGGGGCGGATTGTTCCGCAGACGACTGGTATGCAGCTGCCGCCAGTTCCCAGTTTGCAAGGGCAGCAAAGGTTTGTCCGAGTAAAAATTGTTTTTGTGCGGAAAGTTCAGTGTGATCGGTTTCCAGATGTTCCAGCAGTTTTTTTGCTTCCTGAGGTTGTCCGGTTTGTAAAAATGCATTTGCCAGGGCTAATTGCGCTTCTTTTTTGAGGGTTTCGTCGAGAGAATCTTTGGCGAGGTACGTTTGAAACTTTACGATGGCTATTTCGGGGACTCCCATCTGCATCGCTTCCTGCCCGGCCTGGTAATCATTCAATGCGCGCAAGGGCAGGGGAGATAAAGTAATACCTGCGAAAAGCAAAATCAGAAGACCGGAAAAAAAAGCATGACGCTGCCCCCACGGAAGAGCACGGCGAGGCTGCCTGAACGGGCGATGCATATCGGTTTGTTCAGATAAAATTTCAGGAACTGCTTGAGGACATTTCTTCATAAGGACTATAAATACCGTTTCAAGTATCGTGCGGTTGCGCTTTCTGTGCAATTCAAGAGTTTTTCCGGTGTACCTTCAAAGAGAATATTTCCTCCGGCTTCTCCTCCTTCCGGCCCCAGGTCGATGATCCAGTCGGCACATTTGATCACTTCCAGGTTATGTTCAATAATGACGAGAGAATTGCCGGTATTTCTTAGTTTCATCAATACTTCCAGTAATTTATGGATATCCGCAAAGTGAAGGCCGGTGGTGGGTTCGTCGAGGATATAAACGGTATTGCCGGTTGCTTTTCGGGCAAGTTCCGCGGCAAGTTTAATGCGCTGGGCTTCCCCACCGGAGAGCGTGGTCGCAGATTGTCCGAGTTTCAGATAACCGAGCCCAACGTGGTGTAAGGAATCCAGTTTGTCTGCAACTCCGGGGATATTTCGGAAAAAGCCGGTTGCTTCATCCACGGTCATTTCAAGAACATCGGCAATGTTTCTCCCTTTATAGGTCACTTCCAGGGTTTCCCGGTTGTAACGATGCCCGGAACAGACTTCACATTCGACATATACATCGGCTAAAAAATGCATTTCGATCCGAAGCATCCCATCGCCCTGGCAGGCTTCACAGCGTCCGCCTTTGACATTATAAGAAAATCTTCCGACGTCATACCCCCGAACCCGGGCCAGGTGCCGTTGCGCAAATAAATCCCGGATCGCTCCAAAAGCTCCCGTGTAGGTGACAGGATTTGAACGAGGCGTACGCCCGATCGGCGCTTGGTCAATCACGATCACTTTGTCAATCTGCTCCGCTCCCAGCAGTTTCTCATGTTTCCCCGGACGTAATTTCCTCCCATGCAGACGTCTTTGGAGCGCCCGACGGAATATCGTATCGACCAGCGTGGATTTTCCGGAACCGGAAACCCCGGTCACACAGGTCATACATCCCAACGGGAAAAATGCATGGATGTTTTTCAGATTATTTTCCTGCGCACCGGTGACTCCGATCCATCCGGAGTCAGGCGTTTTTTCTACATATTGCGGTTTGACGGGATGGGACGTTTTTGGGGGGATACGTTTGGAGGGAACCGGAATAAACGCTTCTCCCGTCAGAAATTTTGCGGTCAGTGATTTTTCCGGATGATTTAATAACGCATCGAGTGTGCCGCTTCCGACAATTTCTCCTCCATGCGGACCCGCGCTGGGCCCCATGTCAATGATGTAGTCCGCGGAACGAATCGTATCTTCATCATGTTCGACCACAATGACAGAATTCCCTAAGTCTCTCAGACGTTTCAGGGTGCGAATTAAATTGTCATTGTCTCGTTGATGCAGCCCAATACTGGGTTCATCCAGCACATAGATCACGCCGGAGAGCCCGGATCCAATCTGGGTGGCAAGTCGAATGCGCTGGGCTTCCCCCCCGGACAACGTCCCGCTTTCCCGGTTCAATGCCAGGTAGCCCAGCCCGACCTCACGCAGAAATCCGGTGCGGGCGACAATTTCCCGTACGACTTCATGCACGATCTTTTCTTCCATTTTACTGAGCTGAAGATTCGTGACAAATTCCCAGGCCTGCTGGACCGGTAGCCGGCAGAAGGAATCGATATTATGCGATTTCCCGTGGGTGTCTTTAATGGTGATGGTCAGAATTTCGGGTTTCAGACGTTTCCCGTGGCAGGCTTCACAGGCAGCTCTGCCCATGTAGGCACGAATCCTTTTTTTGGAAAGTTCACTTTCGGTTTCCAGATACAGACGCTCCATTTGCGGAATGACACCTTCAAATGGCTTTTGAACAACCGTTCCTTTAGGCCCGGGAAGCGGAAGCTTTTTGGATTTTGATCCATATAAAATACATTGACGCACTTCCGCCGGAAGATCCTGAAAGGGGGTATCGGGAGCAATCGAATACGCCAGGGCAACTGCATTCAGCAACGCTTTATAATATCCCCCCATTTTTTTTCCGGCTTTTGCCCAGGGCCGAATGGCACCACCTTCCAAAGAAAGCGTCGGGTCCGGAACAATGAGTTCGGGATCACTGACAAGTTGCGTGCCCAGCCCCTGGCATACCGGACAGGCCCCAAGGTGGCTGTTAAAAGAAAAATGACGGGGCGTTAATTTAGGTAAGGCAAACCCGGTTTTGGGATTCAGAAAATCTGTCGAAAATGGAATTTCTATCCAGCCCTCATCCGATTTGGATGCCTGATGCAGCACAATGACACGGTTACGGCCCCAGCGTAGTGCCAGTTCCATGGAGTCATTCAGCCGCTCCCGGATATCTTTGCGTATCACCAGACGATCTACCACGACCTCAATTCGATGGGGGACACTTCGATCCAGGCGAATCGGCTCCGGGGTGTCGAGTTCCATAATTTCTCCATCAATCCGAACCCGAACAAACCCTTCTCTCCTCGCTTTTTCAAGCACATCCCGAAACTCACCCGTCTGGTCATCCACTAAGGGAGATAATAAAATAATCCGGCTGCCTTCTTCCAGATCCAGAACCTGATCCACAATCTGCTGCAACGTTAATTTTTTAACCACTTCACCCGTCTGTGGGTCATGCGGGACACCAATAGAAGAAAAAAGCAGACGTAAATAATCGTAAATCTCTGTAGTGGTGGCAATAGTGGATCGCGGATTGGTTGCAGAGGTCCGTTGCTCAATCGCAATCGCCGGCGATAAACCTTCAATAAAATCCACATCCGGTTTCTGAAGCTGATCCAGAAATTGCCGGGCATAGGCACTCAGACTTTCCACATATTTCCGCTGCCCTTCCGCAAAAAGTGTGTCAAATGCCAGTGACGATTTTCCAGAACCACTCATCCCGGTAATCACAACCAATTGATTCTTCGGAATTTCTAATGTAAGATTCCGTAGATTATGTTGGCGTGCTCCGCTAATCCTGATAACATCCATGGTAATGAAATTTCATTTGATAAAATCCCCTGATTGAAACATTTTTTTCAAGAAGATGCCAATGTTAAACCTTTCTTAAACCATTTTCCTTTATGAATGACCCTCAGTCCCAAACACTCACCCAACTGGTAGAAAAATTCCGTACTCTCAAACACGATGTCAATAATTCCCTCGGTGTGATCCTGGCACTCACCGAAATGACAGAACGAAAACCGGAGTTTTTTGAAAAACTCTTCAAAGCCATTATGACCAGAACCCCCACAATGGTAGAAGACCTCCGCATCTTCGGCGAGGAATTGAACACTTTCGTACAGGGTTCCACTCCCAATAAGACAGACGAAAATTCCCTGGAATAAATCACTCTTGTCCAAAATTCTTAAAAATCGGCGTTTATTTATGGATCAATTATCCTGTTTTTTATCCGCAGATTAACGCAGATTAACGCAGATTTTTTTAGGAAGAATAAGAGGAAAAAACTTTTGGTTCATAGATTAAATTTGCGTGTACTTGGGTTGAGGTTGGAGACAGTAATGAATCATTAAAATTTCAGGAATAATCTGTGTAAATCTGCGTAAATCTGCGTGCGGATCCTTTCTCTTATTTTCCGAGTTTATGGATAAGTTAGCGCCTATAGTGCAGAGCCCCACACTCCAAATTTTCCCCGCATAGTGGTAAAAATCTCTGACATGTCAAAGCAACTCGCATACTAACGGCACTGTCCCTTAGTTTTCGAGTGGGATGGGGCGTATTTGGAGTGCGGCGGTTTCCGCCGCTTTGGATCATAGCGA
>CAKUMP010000043.1 GCA_934667795.1 uncultured Chthoniobacterales bacterium
GCATATTTGATACCGTTTACAGCGGTGGAAAAACAAAACTGCTGGCTGCTGCAGAAGCCAACGGGGCACGTGGTGTAAACGGCCTGGCGATGTTGCTCCACCAGGGCGCCCTTTCATTCGAATACTGGTTTGACCAGGACGCCCCCATAGAAGAAATGCGTAAAGGCCTCGCCGGGTAGGGAATGGGTAGGGAAGCGAGGCTGTCTGAGGTTTCACGCCAAGGTCGCCAAGGCCGCAGAGGATTTTTAACCACGAATGGACACATATGATTATATGAGAAAAAATTTTACTCTCTTTCCATCAGGTCTTCTTCCCGAAACATTCGCTCGCCTCTCATCACATATAAAATCAATACCGTTTCTTCTTCCACTCGATAAAATATTCGACATGGCGGAACTATAACCTGTCGATACGGAAGATGAGGGATTTCTTGAGGAATGGTTCCCGATTTCGGAAATGGAAATTGAATCAGACGTTCAACTGCCTGGAATACACGTTGAACATAACGTCTGGCCACATTTGGCTTATCCAAAGCGATATATTCTGCGATTGCTTCAAGATCATTTAATGCGGGTTCGGCTCATATTAATCGAGCCATCTTGTCATCCTCTTACGAGCTTGTTCTTGAGAAAGAATTCTATTCTCTTGAACAGCGCGCTCCCCCCTGGCAATTCCTTCAAGTATTTGGATTCGCTCCTGCTGTTCTTGATAACTTTGAACGTCAACAAGATAGGCGGCAGGTCTGCCATGCTCTGTAATCAAAACAGGCTGTCGATCCTTTTGAAGCTCTGTAATGAGCCGAGTGGCTTGTCGCTTTAGGGTTGTAACCAGTTCTACCTTCATAGTGAGTGATACAATAGTGTCATTTCAATTCCTTTCTGGAAAGAATTAAATTTTTCTGCCTTGTCCACTGTCAACTGTCCCTTGTCACCTGATTTCCACCGTGCAGCCGATTGTGACGAGCTTATAGATTCTGTTTGCATCCCAGTTGGCGAGGCGGATGCAGCCGTGACTGCCTGAGCGACCGATGGTTTGAGGGGAGTTGGTGCCATGAATTCCGATGCTGGGCTTATTAATAGCCATCCAGAGGATGCCTACCGGGTTATTCGGACCTGCGGGCAGATTGAAATAATTACTTGTACGGACGCCTTGTTTCAAGACGCCTTCATCATGTCGGTACCAGGGGAGGATGGTGATATTGGTAATCCGCCAGGTACCCGCCGGAGCCGGATGCTGCGCGGATCCCGGAGTAATAGGAAACGCGGCAATCAGTTTTTCTCCTTCATAGACATCCAGCATGCGTTGGCGAAGATCAATTTTAATGACGCGGGATTTAAGTGTTTCCACCACAGGAAGTTTTGCAATTTCTTTTAATTCCTCAATTTTGAAAGGTGCGACATTGGGGACCCACACCGAGTCTCCCGGCCGGAGGTTGTAAAGGTTGAGATTCGGGTTCAGTGCCTGCAGAAAGTCCGGGGAACTATGATAGCGTTCCGTTATAAATTCCAGCAGGGACTGGTAGGGAAGGGATTTCAGTTTTGATTTCAGTTCGGGAGAAGAAGGGACGTTGCCGACAAATTTAAGGTCCTGTTCACGGATCGTGTATTGGGTGTAAATTGGATCAATTTGTTCAATGGGCGCTTTTGATTCCAGTGGGAGATTATTGGCAGTTTTCCATCGATCCAGTGCTTTTGCGGTGAATTCGCCCCAGCCTCCATCAATTTTACCCGGTCCAAACCCTTGATTGTCGAGAAATATCTGGATGCGAGTGATGGTTTCCCGCTCATTGGCAAAAACCGCTTTCGGTGCAGTCGGAAAAATATCCGGTTCCGGAGGAGGATTCTGCGAAACATGTGTCAGTGTTTGCGTAGGAGTTGCTTGCTGTGAGAGAGGCGTGGCAGCCGGAGAGGGCGTGGTAATAGGAGGTGGAGAGGATGCAGGCGTAGTGAGGGGCTCGGTTGACTCCGTTGGCAAAATGACTACGGGAGAATGCGAGGAGGGCGTTGGGTGAATCACATCCGGTGACTGTGCCCACAGGGCAGAAAAAGAAAATAACAGGAAAAAAATCCCCGATAAAACGTGTGAAAATGAAACAGGACGGAAAACGCAGGACGTACAAAAATGGAAGTAAAACCGTTTTGTTTGAATATGCATGACTTTCGGAATGGGTTGGGCAAATGCCAGTTTGGGGAGGAATATACAAAGATTTCAGGAAAAGAGAGAGCAAATTTTAAAAAATGCAGGAAATTGAGAAGATTTTAAAAATAGGATTGCTATTTTAAGACGATCTTGTAAATTTCTCGATTCTGCCCATGTTCCATCAATGTCCGGAGATGAAAATTTTTACAGGATCTGCTCACCGCGATCTTGCGCAACGTATTTGTACCCATTTAGGAAGACCTTTGGGGGATGCGACCGTGTCCTCGTTTCCTGATGGAGAAACGTTCGTCAAAATTAACGAAAATATCCGAGGAAGAGACGTTTTTATTGTCCAGCCTACCTGTCCTCCATCGAATCAAAACCTGATGGAGCTACTGATTCTGGTAGATGCGGCAAGCCGGGCGAGTGCCGCCCGCATCACGGCTGTGATTCCCTTTTTTGGCTATGCCAGACAGGATCGCAAGGACCAGCCCAGAGTCCCGATTACAGCAAAATTGATTGCCAATCTTCTGGTCGCGGCGGGAGTCAATCGGGTTTTGACCATGGATTTGCATGCGCAGCAGATTCAGGGATTTTTTGATATCCCGGTCGATCATTTATACGCAAAGCCCGTTTTTATTAAATATCTGCGAGGACGGGGAGATATCATGAAGAACCTGGTGGTGGTTTCGCCGGACGTCGGAGGGATCAAGATGGCGCAATCCTATGCAAGAGCATTGGGCGCGGGGCTGGCGATTGTCGCAAAAGAACGACGCAGTGCTACAGAAGTGGAAGCGTTAAATGTTATTGGGGAAGTAAAAGGGAAAGATGTGCTTTTGGTGGATGATTTGACAGAAACGGCTGGAACTTTAACGGGTGCAGCGCAGATTCTTAAAGACAAGGGCGCAAAAAAGATTTACGCTGGAGTTTCGCATGCGGTGTTGACTGACCTTGCCATGGAGCGGTTAGCCAAATCCCACATCGAAGAGTTATTTACAACGAACAGTGTGCCGGTGAGAACCAATGATGACAGATTTTCCATAGGGGAGCTTTGTATCGCGGAACTGCTGGCGGAAGGAATTCGACGGATCCATGATGATGAGTCCGTCAGTTCTCTTTTTGAAGTCAATGATAAACAATAGGTAACCAAGGTAAGGATATGTCCAAGAACGCATTATTAAAAGCGAGTCAGCGTACGCTGAGTAACAGGGGAGCAATCAAGGAATTGCGCCGACAGGGGAATGTGCCCGCTGTCATTTACGGAAACAATAAACAGCCAGAAACTTTGCAGGTTTCCCGCAGAAGCGTGGAAGTACTCTTCAGTCATTCTGCCGGAGAGCACTTTCTGGTGGATCTGGAAATCGAAGGAGATAGCAAGCGTACCGCATTAATGCAGGATGTTCAGCGCCATCCCGTGGACGGCCAGATTCTGCATCTGGATTTTCTGGAAGTTTCCAAAGATACAAAGATTACAGCAAAAGTATCGATCGAACCCAAAGGAACTGCTGCAGGCGTACGCAATGCCGGTGGTGTTCTGGATCAATTGATCTGGGAAGTCGAAATCGAATGCTTACCGCAGGATCTGCCGGAATTTATTTCCGTGGATGTGACAGAATTGAAGGTAGGGGATTCTATCCTTATTCGCGACATCACATTCCCTGAGGGCGTTGTAAGTGCCATCAGTGGAGAAATTTCTGTATTCCATGTGTTGGCACCTCGTGTGGACACTTCGGCAGCAGAAGGCGAAGAAGAAAAGAAAGCGGAAGGGTAATTTCCCTTTTTCCCGAATGGCACTACCATACACTCGTTGATTTTGCATGAGTGAGGAAAATTCTCATGAGGCGATCAGAGTGATTGTCGGGTTAGGAAATCCAGGAGACAACTACAGAAATACCCGGCATAATATCGGGTTTGAAATAGTCGAGCATCTGGCAGAAAAATGGAATATTTCATTTTCGCATGAGCTTCGATTTCTTGCCAGTATTGCCAGTTCTTCAGGAATTCTTTTGGTGAAACCGCAGACGTATATGAACCGCAGTGGAGAAACGGTGAACAAGTTGAAACAATATTTCAAACTTTCGCCTGCATCTTTCCTTGTGGTGTATGACGAAGTGGCACTGACTCCGGGAATTTTACGAATTCGTAAAACGGGCAGTGCCGGCGGACATAACGGGATGAAATCGCTTATTCAGCATCTGGGAACGGAAAAATTTCCACGTATGCGGGTAGGAATAGGCGAAAAACCTTCAAAAATGGATTTGTCTCATTATGTTTTAGGCAAATTCAGTAAAAGTGAACGTGATATCCTGGACCCAGTAATTCCTAAAGCGGGAGAAGCCATTGAAACAATTCTGAAGATTGGGATTGACCAGGCGATGAATATCTACAACAAAAAAGAAACAGTATGAGCAATAAGAACCGATATGAATTCCTTCTCGTTCTCCGCACCCGCGGAAGCGAAGAAAATGCAAAAGAAATTATTGATAGCCTTACCAAAGAGTTTCAAGACTCCGAGGCAGAAGTAGAGCAGGTCCAGAATATGGATAAACGTGCCTTCTCGTATGCTCCAGGAGATCTGGAAAATGGCTATTTCGTAAACTTTATTATTTCCACAGAACCAGCGAATATTGAGGTGTTACGCAACAAGTTTAAGCTGAATGCACAGATCTATCGTCAGCATTGCCAAAAACTTTTAACAAAAAAGGTCGCAAATGCCTGAGATCCTGATTAGGATCCAAAGCTATGGCAAATTTTAATAAAGTCATATTACTTGGAAATGTAACACGCGATCTGGAACTCAGATACACTCCCAAGGGGAGCGCGGTTACAGAAGTGGGACTCGCTATTAACCGGCAGTATTCGCTGGATAATGGGGAGCGCAAAGAAGAAACCACCTTTGTGGATGTTACTTTATGGGGCCGAACGGCTGAAGTTGCCGCAGAATATTTGCGCAAAGGCCGCCCGGTCTTTATTGAAGGGCGCTTGCAATTAGATACCTGGGAAGATAAACAGACAGGTCAAAGACGCAGCAAATTACGCGTGGTTGGAGAAACCATGCAATTGCTCGGTGGTCCTGCAGGGGGTGGTGGAAGCACAGCGCGTCAGGAAGGCGGCGGAGGGTATTCTTCTTCCCAGCCCAGTGACTCCGAATCAAGAGGCGAGCCCTCTCGCGGTGGCAGCGCCCCATCTATGCGGGATATGCCAAGTGATGATGACGAGGATATCCCGTTTTAATAAAAAATTTCCCTGAGAGCGCCGACGTCTCCGTCGGCAAATTTAGGAGTTTAGACATTTAAATGGCTCTGGCATGCCAGAGATTTTTCCCATCCCACGGGAAGAATTTGGAGTGCGGGGCTCTGCACCGCTTTGGTGCGAACAACGTGTGAGTTTCGCCATGCGAAGGTTGTTCGTACATCCCATTCGCGATGATCCAAAGCGGCGGAAACCGCCGCACTCCAAATACGCTCCATTCCATTCGAAAAGTAAGAGACAGTCGGCGCTCCCAGAGCTTTCTCAATCCCTCTCTGGTTCGCCAGGCAAAGACATTTCAAATACCGTCTCGGGCTCTTCTTCTGTCTGGCCGGGGCGTCCGGTCAGATTCAGGGAGCGATAAGCTGCTTCGAGTTTTTGCGGATCCTGCGCTAATTCAGGATAGATTTTTTTCAGACGTCGTTTTACCCATTCTTTTGCCATGCGGTGATCGAGTGGATGCAAGCGTGTGTCATGTCCAAGGAGGATGCGTTTGGCAATATGGAAGATGGAAGCCATAGTGGCAACTTGCTGCAATTTCAGTGAAATGTAAAGCGAAGTTCGTTCCGTTTTTCTGACATAAAATTACGCTCAGGGAGCGGCTTTAATAGAACCAAACATTTCCGGACTGTTTGGACGAGCGCCAAAACGGTCGATATAATCCAGCCAACTGCTCACCAGTGTTTTCCCGGTATGCAGGATCTGCTGATGTGATTGAGGGAAATAATCGGTCCCGTGCGAAAATTCAAAGAGGCAAGGCGTTGCTCCAGTCATTTGATACAGCCAGGTCTGAAAATAGAAGCTCCAGGGCGGCGTGACAATTTTATCTGGCGGAGTAAATGGAATGTTTTCGGCAGCAAGATTTGCCAGCATATAACCAGCCGCTTCGATTTGCTTACGCTGGGCACCCGGAGTCAAATAAGAATCCGGTGTGAGGATCGCGGCAGGACCCCCATGCGCATGCATGGTAAGAAAAGCATCCGGAATTTCACGACGAAAAACAGATTGAACCGCTTTATTTTCCGGCGCGATCTCGGGACCAAAGAAATCATCATGCTGCAGGTTGATACCGGCATCGTTATAGTATCCACCGCGGTGGAGCATCATTTCTTCTGAAATCGGTTGAATTTCTTTTACCTTGCGACCTCGGAACAAAGTGCCGTCTTTAAGTACCCCTTGTTGCACCCAGAAAATATCTTCGATTTTTCCTCCACTCAAATGTTGCACCCCGGCAGCGATTCTACCATCAGGATTCAGACAGGGAATGATGGTCAGACGAAATTTTTGAAGCAAATCATTTAATTTTGGATAAGTCTGTCCTTGTAGATCGCGCTGATGTTCCAGGATGTGAATGAGGTCGAGGCATGTGGCAATTCCTTCCGTTTCTCCACCATGAATAGAGCCGATAATGACAAGGCTTTGTCTGGTTCGCGCAGAAGGATTGTAAAATGTTTCTGACGAATCAGACGCCATTGCGCTGGAAATCGTGGTCGTGGGGTGGAGAGGTTCAAAATCTCCAAAGAAAAATGCAGAAATGGGGCGTCCGCCGTGGCTGTGACCGATAACTTCTGTAGTTCCGTTTTTGAGCGCTTGTGCGGCTTCTTCAATGGCATCTAAAGTCGATTTCCAAAAGTCTGGAGCGGTAAAAAGATGGGGGGAATTTTTACGGAATTCAGCAAGCGCAAGCCTGCGTGCTTCTTTTGGAGTGTTATTCATAGCAGTAAGTCGTAATGATTGAAAATGGTTTGTCAATGTCAATTGGAAGATAAGCCGGAAGTTCGAGGAGTGTGAAAGATATTTCCTTTATACTTTTGTCCGTTTCTTTTTCTTCATCAAATCTTCGACGCATTAAAAAGAAGGTTTTTCTTGTCAGTAAAGTAAAAAATGGTATCCTATGGTACCTAGCGGATAAAATCATATGAATGAGCGATTAAAAGTTGGGATAGTGGAGCGAGATATAACACCTGGAACGCTGTTTACGAACTGGGTGACCGGGGAGATTTATCCGGGGGTGAGAGATCCATTAAAATTTCATGTGACGGTGATAGGGGATGGGGAGGACTGGGTGGTTTTGGGGGCATTTGATGTATTGGAGATTCGAAAAAGTTTTACGGGGTATATTCGGCAGCAGATTCGGGAGAAGTACGGGATATTGGAGGAGAGGGTTTTATTGAATGCATCGCATTCGCATTCGGCGCCACGTTGTCCGTATGGCGATAAGGAGATCGGGAAAAAGTTATTTGCAAAAAAGTTTGCAAAGTTTTCGAAAGAGGAAGCGTATTGGGACTGGGCGGCAAAAGTGGTGGAAGAGTTTATCGCAGCGGTAGGAGAGGCGTTGGAAAAAGCGAAGCCGGCGGGCGGGAATATTCGTCGAATCTTTGCGGGGGACTATGTGTTTAACCGGAGACCATTAGGAGCGGATGGAGAAACGATCACCCAGTTTACGCCGCAGAATCGCTATGCTTTGGGAGCCGGGGCACGTTATGGCAATACGGATAAAGGATTGGTTTGTTTGCAGTTTTTATCGGGGGACGAAGTTTTAGGAAGTTTTCTTTCTTTGGCATGTCATACGGTTGCAATTTATCCGAAAGATGCGCGCGTTTCTGCAGATTGGGCAGGGGCGTTGCGAGATCAAGTGGTACAAAGAGAGGGCGGCATTGCCACATTTTTTCAAGGCTGCGCAGGAGATCAGGTTCCGATGCAGCGCGGGGCCGAAATAGCACAGGAAATGTCTGAGACATTGGGAGAACGCCTGGAACAATCAAAAGAACTGGCACATCCATTGGATTTATCCGGAATCTGGTCAGGCGTTACTGAACTGGGATTGCCGATAGGGGTTGGGCAATACGAAAATTTGCATGGCAAACGTTGTGAAATGACCGAGGTGCAGGTGGTGCGCATAGGCGAAGTGGTGATTGTCGCATTGCCCGGAGAAATTTTGATAGATGTTGGTTTGGAAATTCAGCGACGTTCTCCTTTTTCGCATACGATATGTTTAGGGTACTCGAATTCACATGGAACCGGGTATTGTGGCTTGCCGCATGAATTTGCACGCGGGGGGTATGAGGTCCAGGAATCGGTTGCATTAGGGGCACCCGAGTGCGGACAAATTTTAATCGAGGCTGCAGTGCGATTACTTTACGACGCGATGGACGCGTTTTGATAAGGCAAAAACAAGGGGAGGCTGTAAAGGGAGGAAACAGAGAAAAATTATGAAAAAAATCAGATTTTTATTGGCATGCTGTAGCTGGGTGTTGGTTGGAGGGGGGAATGTGATGGCACAGGAAGCTGTTTCACACGAACAGGAAGTAAAGGTGGTTCCGGAAGAACAGATCGTACAGACATTACCGGGAAAACCGGTGGCATTGGTGGGCGCGAGTTATGGGAGTTACGATCGAATCAGCATCGTCCGGAATATTTTTGATAAATCGGATTGGGATTATGAAGATGCAGGGGTATATTTGCCGGCTTCAGAATTTGAAAACTATTCGGTAGTTATTCTGGCACATTCTTTGGAACATCCGTATTCAGCAGAAGAGCAGAAGCTGATCCGGAAATTTGTGGAAGAGGGTGGAACATTGCTGTTGTTGAATCGCGTAGTGGCAAAATTGAATGAACCGCGCAGCGAAGTTGTTCTGGAAGATTGGCTGGGAATGACATTTGGCAGCGGACCGGAATTGCTCCCGGAAATGGCACAGATTATGGATGATCCGGTGCTTGAAGGCGTGGTGGAGGCCAACGGTGCGGTGGAAAATCGTCCTTCCTGGATTTCCGGAAAATATGGGGTGAGGACAATTAGTGAGGGAGTGGATTTATTAATTGGTGGAGATCAAATGGGAATTGTGGTGCGCAAGCGCGCTGGAAAAGGGGTGGTTTATTTTCTGGCACATGAATTGTTTCGTCTGCGAGCAGCCGCTTCCGAACATCTGGAACAATCAGATTCTTATGTGCGATTGATCCATAATATTCTGGCAGAAGCCCGGCCTTTAAAATTGAGCGACTGGAAAGCACAACAGGTGCAGGAATGGAAGGAACAAGGGAAGAAACTTTTAATCTGGGACAGAGAGTGGCAACGTGGGATTGCAACGGGTCCTGTATTCAAACCGCCTTTGCCACAAAAAGAGGAGTTGCTTCAATCCCTCCAGATCAATTCTGCGGTGGATGAAATAGAAGCGGTCCAGGTGAACCTCAGTGCCATTGCCGGATTGGAAAGCCTGGAATGGGAATTACAAATTGATGGCGTGGATCCATCCGCAGTTAAAGTGTTTTTGATGGAACGCCCTGACCCGATCCCATGGCCAAAAGCACCGGAGCTCGTTTATGAATCCCCTTACTGGTTGATGCCTATGGATTTTGTTTCTCCAAAAAATCCACACAAAATCACTTTCTCAAAAGACGAAACGCAAAGACCGGGAGAAACAAAAATCCTTTGGCTGAAGTTCGATTCCCATCACATCCCGTTCGGAAATTATCACGGAAAAATCACGTTTAAAAATAAGGAAGAAGTCCTGGCGGAGTGTGACATTTTATGGAATGTTTATCCCGTCAAAGTCCCCAAACGGAAACTCATCACCTTGCAACCACTCGGTCATGTGTATGGCGATGTTCTGAAAACGGAGCCTGCTTTACGATTTAAACGGAATTTACGAGATCATGGGTTCGAGTGGACACTCATTAATGCATTTCGCCTGAATACTTTTTCGATTAAAGATCGAGGCGCAATTGACGCAAAGCTGCTTCAGGAAGTTTTACCGGAAATCCAACAAGGTAAAGCCCCGATGATCGATTTTTCCTCCATGGATGAATGGATGGATGCAAGTATTGCACATAATTTGACGTATTTCCGTGTGACGCAGGCACTGACGGCATCCATTGATGGTTTGAGCGAAAGAGCGGGGTTTAATGAGGAAGAGACAAAAAGCGTGCGTACATGGTTTCTAAGAGAAACTGCACGTTACCTGCAGGACAGAGGGGTGCATCATTACTACGCAAGTTATGGGGATGAGTTAAGCCGGGACGAATTGGAAAAAACTTTTTTACCCTGGGCAGAAGAACTCGTTGAAAATGGCTGGACGACGACTTCCAGCTTTACGACAGCGTCGGTAGCAGATGAAGTGTTGACGAATCGTCTCACGCGTGTGGTGGGGGCATGGACATTGAATCGAATGTTTATCATGCGTTTTATGGAGTGGAAACGTGCCGGGGTGATTCAAGTTCCGGAAGGGACACTGGTCGGGACGTATGGGGCAGGCGAAGGGCGTGGGACGGAAATTCGCAAAAACATGAGTGCTTCTCGTATGATCGGCTGGGAGGCCTGGGGCGTGGGGTCTGATTATTGTGCTCCTAATCCCTATTTTAAGGGATGGTTGTATTATTTGGACTACACACTGGATCGTGGTTTTGCGGGCGAGCGGTTCGTTTCTTATTTGAAAATAGACGATCTGGATGCAGATATGGTCAACAGTCCGTTTATTGAAGGAATGCGCGAAAGTTTGGAGGAGGCGAATCTCGCTGCCGTGTTACGTTGGTATGTGGAAAAACTCGGAGATAAAGCTCCGGCTGAAATAACCCGGAAAATGAATTCCCTTGTAGGCGATGAAGAAACTTCCATTCTTTCCTGGCAAGAAAAAACACATGCAGACATAGAGGTGAAAACGCTGACGGGTACCAGAGAGCAGTTTAGTGAGGCTAAATTAACGGTGTTAAATTTATTATATGAGATTGCGCCTTTGGTAAAAGAAGCAGGTATCAAGCCTTCTCTTGAATGGAACGGGCATCCTTTATTAAAAGATGGAAAATGGGTGGTACAAATTCAGGGTTATGGGGTAGATGTGGAGATATTAAAAAAAGCACTCTCGGATCTGGTGGGGGTGCCGTATCAGGAGGCTGAAAATCCGGAAACACTCGTGATTGCTGGGATGGCCGGTCATCCGGAACTTCCGGCGGAAGCTGCCAATTATGCTCAGGCACCAAAAGAAAATTACGGCTGGATACGATCCTGGAAAAATGAAAATGCGAAAAAATCCGTTTTATGGATAGGTGGAAACTCGGAAGAAGCGGTGAAGCTGCGTCTAACGCAATTCCCGGCGTTCCTGGACCCACGCGGGCATTGGTTGCTTCAATAAATTGAAAAAAATTTCATGGAAATAAAATTCATTTCGCAGCCGGAATCACGACTGCCTATTATTAACAATCCGACTCTTTATTTGAAAGAGCAACAGAAATTAGCTGCGATCAATTATTCGAATGAAGGCAGTGACTCACGATTATTTCTGATTGATGTGACGACATTGGAATCAGAATGGGTGCAAATTCCGGATCAACAATATGGGGCATACGGGTTTTGTTTGGGGAGCGACGGGAATTTGTACATGGGATTTGCGAGTGGTCAGATTTATCGTTATTTTCCAAAAGGAAAGCGTTTTGAATGCTTGATGAATCCTTTTCCTGGAATGGGAAAACTAACCTGGGGTGGAGGGGCTTCCTCGCGTGGACGTATTTATATGGGGGTGTACCCGACGGGAGAAATTACCGAATATGATATCGCAAGTAGGGAGAGTTTCTTAATTGCCCCTTACGGAAATGAAGGGGTAACAGGAGTCTATCCTCGGGATATGATTGAACTGCCGGATGGCAATATGCTGTTTCTCTTTTTCGGAGCACAATCCAGTTTGCAAATCTATGACCCCGTCCGACAGACCATTATTCATAAAGAAGAAATAACAGACGCTGCGAAAAAAATAAACGTGCGATCCGCAATGGTTCTGGATCAGGAGCGCGTCATTTATACTTCGGCGACCGCATTAGTGGTTTATAATTTTTTGCACCGGGAATGGGAAACGCCTATGATTTCCGGGTTAGATGAATCGATATTCAGTTTATGTCATTATCAAGGGATGCTGTTGGGAGCAGGGCGAGGCACGGGGATTATTTATAAAATTGAGCAGGGAAAAATAGTTCCGTTTATGGATGCTCCTCCTCATGGGAATCTTATGTCGGGAGGGATCCATATTACGCCGGATGAAAAACTGACTATGGTTTGCGATAATGGTCTGGTGTTACAGCGAGATGTTTCCGGAGAAGTGAAAAGTAAACAGGTTGCCAATACTTCTAATAAAGGAATGCGGATTCACATGCTGGTGAAAGATGAAAATTCCGATATGATTGTAGGTTCCCATTTTATCAATAG
>CAKUMP010000044.1 GCA_934667795.1 uncultured Chthoniobacterales bacterium
CAATTATCTTTGCGTTACCCCATAGGACAAAAAAATACCTTTGCGTGAAATGTGAAAGCGATGGAGTTATTAGATAGTTTTTTTCGTTCACTCCTGGTATTTTTTTCCGCGCAGACGTGCTTCAAGTTTAAGTAAAGGTTTTACTAGCTTTGGGAGCCATAAACTTTTTGTCTGTAATTGCATGGTTTTGACTTTTTCCTTTGCACGATTTTTTTCGGATACCAGACGGTCGATTCTTTCTCGCTGGGTGTTGATTTTTCCTTGCAACTTTTCCATTTCATTCTGTAAGGGGGCGATGGCGTTCATTAATTCCTGTTCGAGACATTGTCTGAAATGCGTTTCCAACTCAACACGCTGGTGTGCGATTTCCTTTTCCATGTGCTGGTGTGCAGCCTCTCTCTCCAGACGTCGATGTGCAGCTTCTTCAAAACGGGTGCCCAATGTCGCAAACAACGCTTTCCATTCATGATCGCCTGCTTGTTCCTGTTCAACCATACTACGGATGGACTCCGGGTATGCATCCAGTGCTCCCATCAATAACACGCCGAGACCGTTACAATGTGGAAAACGGATGCCGGAATGTCCTTGTTGCATTAATTCTTCCCATAGTCGCCAAACCCCGAATTCTTCTCGTCCAAGAACATTGGTATCATGAAACAGAATGATGCCTCGATTTTTTGAAACTTTTGGCAGCCATTCCTTGTAATCTCGTGTCACTGCCTCGTAGGTGTGTTCTCCGTCGATGTGCAACAGTTCAATTTCCTCGTCACGAAATAAAGGGAGTTTATCGGAAAAATAACCACGTTCCAGTGTGGAAAACGTACTGTAGAGAGGATCGTGATGGTGTTTCAAATCCGCCAATACCTGCTCGTTGTAAATCACTTTGGTATGAATATCTCCTTCCCAGCAATCAATGCCTACCAGTCGTGTCGGCAATTTTTTGGCTTCAACTACCTGACAGGCGGCGCAATAGGAATCGCCATGAAAGACCCCAAGTTCCACATAAAGCGAAGGCTGCAATTCCGTCATCAAATAATAGAGAAATGGAATATGTCCCACCCAATCGGCACGGATCAGACGTTTGGGCTCCCAGAAAATTTCCTCTGGTAGGGATTGAAAAAGTTTTGGTAATGGGATTGGCTTCATTTCAGGTGTTTTTTCTAAGCATGAGTTTTTCAAGTTTAAGTATGGGCTTGGTCAATTTCATCATCCATAAGTTTTTTATTTTAAAACGTCATATCAATTGAAATTTACCAGAAAAATTGCGTGTTGGCCAATACACCTGGATGATCTGATTTGAATTATGTTGTCATGAGGAATGAAAACAGGCTATGGCTGGAGAGATGAAAGCATGTGCATTGATTACTGGAGCTTCGCGTGGAATTGGGCGTGGGATTGCGGAAGCATTAGCGGCGGGGCGCGAAATGGATCTTATGATTAACTATGCAGGAAATGAAGTTGCTGCAAAAGAATGTCGAGAAGCGTGTCTGGAAGCGTCCGGAGGGAAAATCCGGGTAGAGATTTGTCAGGCAGACATTGGTTCGACGGATGATAGAAAGCGCTTGCTAGAAAAAGTAGAGGAAACATTTGGGCGTCTGGATTTATTGGTGAACAATGCGGGCGTGGCGCCAACGGTTCGAGCAGACCTGCTGGAAGCAGGGGAGGAAAGTTTTGACCGCCTCATTTCTATTAATTTAAAAGGACCTTATTTTCTGACACAATCTGCAGTGGCGTTGATGCGAAAGAAAAAGGCGCTTGCCGGACAAGTACAGGCGATTGTGAATGTTACCAGTATTTCGGCATACACGGCATCGGTGAATCGGGGAGATTATTGTGTCGCAAAGGCGGGGTTGTCGATGATGACAAAGCTCTATGCTGCGCGTCTGGCAGAATATGGCATTGGGGTGTACGAAATCCGTCCCGGGATTATAGCGACGGATATGACGGGTCCGGTAAAGGCAAAGTATGATCAATTATTTGCAGAAGGAATCACTCCGATTGCACGCTGGGGATATCCGGCAGACGTGGGTGCTGCGGTGTTAGCCATTGCGGAAGGACGCCTGGCATATAGCACAGGCGAAGTCCTTAATGTCGATGGAGGATTCCATCTGCGTACCTTGTAAAATTTGGGAGCGCTGATGCGTCCTGCCCGTTACTCACATTTTTTCATTTTTAAATGAGCGAGAAGTATATCCGGAAAATTTATTGTCATACCCTCTGCTCCGCTTTGAATCACTTGATGCATTAGGGCTTCGTTTGAAACGCCCCATGCCCGGACTTCAAACCCTTCATTATGAATGTGTGAGACCAGTTCGGGTGTCATCAGTGTTGCTTTCGGACAAATCTGACGGATTCCAATACGACGTGCTTCTTTGATAACAGCCTCATTCACTTCTTTCACCAGCCACCCGGTGTGGGTGGTTGGTGAAAGTTGAAGCGTTTCTTCAAGATAAGCTTTTTTGAAAGAAGTGATCGTTACCCGGTTTTCAAGAGCATGTTTTTCGATGAGTTTTAAAACCTGGGAAATCAGCGTGGGGGAATATCCTTTGATTTCGATATGGAAATAAAATTTTTCTTTATACTGCAAGAGGACTTCTTCCAGAGTTGGGATTTTTTCATTTGAGAATTCAGGGTTAAACCAGGACCCGGCATCCAGTTTTTTTAAATCCGCTAACGTATGCTCTGCAACAGGCCCGGAGCCATTTGTTGTTCGATCGAGCGTATCATCATGATGAACCACAATATGTCCGTCACGGCTGGAATGCACATCCAGTTCCACATGTCGAGCCCCTGATTCGAAAGCGCGATCAAACGCAGCAAAAGTATTTTCCGGTGCATACGAAGAGGCACCACGATGCGCAATAATGAGTTTCATAAAAAATAAATATCGTCTTTTTTGAATTTTAAGTCGTGGGTAAAAAAGGAAATTGTGCTCTCCATTGGGTGGGGGTAATGCCGGACTGTTTTTTAAACCAGCGGGTAAAATAATTTTGATCATCAAAACCAATAATGGAACCGGTTTCGCCCGCACTTAGACCGCGACTGAGCGCATCACGTGCTGCCCATAAGCGTTCGCGATCTCGCCATTGCGTGAGCGTATAACCACTGAGCGATTTTACCACACGATTTAAATAATCGGGTTGATAGCCGAGTTCCTTGGCGATGAGGCTTGTGGGTTTGGAGAAATGTTGGGGATCCTGAAGGTATTTACTTAACCGGGCAAGTATCGGGTGCGTGGTTTGAGAAGATGGAACCGGGATCAATCCGGATGCCTGGAAAAGTGGATAAAGAAGGTTCAGCGTGAGATGGCCACGCATAAAGTCTCTTCCCATGCGATGCCATTCACGCTCTCGACCAGGTTTTGACGTTTTAGACGAAGATGTCGTTTCAGGAGAAAGTCCGGCGATGCGTTGAAGTGTTTCACGGACAAGATTCATTTGAAGCACCGTTAATGTATGAACGCCCGGTTTTGCATGTCTGGCTGGAACGCGTAACTGAAATTCTACAACCAGACATTCTAAAGGTGTTTTGCCGGTCCGCTGAAAAGCATGACTGGTCCCCGGGGGAAGAAGAATATGCGTCCCGGCATGGACCGGCCAGAATTGTCCGCGAATCTGAATTTTTCCATCACCGGAAAGGTATGTCAGGGATTGCCAGAAGGTATGCCGATGTCTAGCCAGCTTCCGGGTCTCGGGGAAATGCCGATGCAGTTCCAGCGTTTCCACATGTAAGGATCCTGCTTCCACATTCAGCGATTGCCATAAAATCGACTCATAGGGAGGTAAAGAAGACATGCGAAAATAATGTCGGAAAAATGCTAATTCGTAAAGGATAATGTCTAACACCATTTTGGAGAATTGCTGTAGAGTTTTATTGGTTTTAAATTACACGTATAGATATGAGCATGAAGATTCGAGCAGAGCAGGTTTCGGGACTGGATAAAAAACTGGCTGGTTTTTGGAAGATAGCGGGAGAAAAAGTGTTGTTACTGGATCGTGAGTATGACATGTGCAAAGGGTCACCTGTTTTCACGGTGGAAGGAAAATATACGACGCGTGGGTGGACTGAGTGGACACAAGGGTTTCAATTCGGGAGTGCGCTTTTGGTCTTTGATGCCACAGGAGATGAGCGGTTTTTGGAATTAGGAAAAAAGCGGACGGTGGAATATATGGCGTCGCACGTGTCTCATGTCGGGGTGCATGATCATGGATTTAACAACGTTTCCACGTATGGAAACCTGCGCAGATTGATGCGGGAGAAAAAAATCCCATGGAATGAATGGGAAATGCATTTTTATGAAATGGCATTGAAAATTTCCGGAGCGGTGCAGGCGCATCGCTGGAGTGAACATTTGGAAGGGGGATTTATTTATAGTTTTAATGGACCGCATTCTTTGTTTGTGGATACGATTCGTTCTGTGCGTGCGTTGATGCTGGCCCATCAATTGGGACATAGTCTGAGTGATGAAAATGATGTGCGTGTGAGTCTCCTGGAACGTGGCGTTGAGCATTGCCGTTCTACGGCACAATATTCGGTGTATTATGGGGAGGGGAGAGACCGTTATGATGTGCGCGGACGGACTGCACATGAAAGCATTTTTAATATGAATGATGGACGGTATCGTTGTCCGAATTCTCAGCAAGGGTACACAGGATTCAGCACCTGGACACGAGGACTTGCATGGGCGATCACCGGCTTTGCGGAAGAACTGGAATTTATAGAAACGCTGGCAGATGCAGAACTGGAGCCCTTGGGCGGGCGAGAAGAGGTGGAAACATTTATGCTGAATGCAGCATTAGCAACATCGGATTTTTATCTGGAAAATACGCCGACCGATGGAATTCCGTACTGGGATACAGGAGCACCGAATTTGTATAAATTAGGTGACTATCTGGATCGTCCCTCGGATCCTTATAACGCCTGGGAGCCGGTGGATAGTAGTGCCGCCGCCATTGCCGCGCAGGGGCTGGTTCGGCTTGGAGGTTACCTCCAGAAGAAAGGAAAAAAAGAACAGGGGGAAAATTACTTTAAAGCAGGTGTGCAAATTCTGGATACCTTACTAAATGAACCCTATTTGAGTACTGCGCCGAATCATCAAGGGATCTTGTTGCATTCTATTTATCATCAGCCAAATGGCTGGGATCATGTTCCGGCCGGACAAAAAATTGCCTGTGGAGAATCCTCCATGTGGGGGGATTATCATTTGCTTGAACTGGCATTGCTGGTGGGGCGTCTGGAAAATCAGGAGGCATATCCGACATTTTTTGCCTAAGCCAGAAATAACAAGGATAAAAACTTTTCACCTCATTTAGAAGTTTTTTAAATCCTGAAAATCGTTTAAAAAACTTAAGAGAGGCTTGCTGTGAGTACATTACTGGAACCATTACCTTTAAAGAAACTTTGTTTGCATACGATCACCACAAAACCGTGGAATCTGAAGCAGGCAATAGATGCATACAGTAAAGCCGGGATCGGGGGCGTAAGCGTCTGGAGAGATGCTGCGCAAGAGCATTCGGAAGGGTTTGTTCATGCGCGTAAAATGATTCAGGATTCCGGGCTGGAACTTGTTTCGTATGTGCGTGGTGGTTTTTTTGCAGGAGCGAGCAGGAAAGAACGTCAGGACGCGATTGAAGAAAACCGTCGCGTGATAGAAGAGGCTGCAGAGTTAGGTGCACCTTTAATTGTGCTGGTGTGTGGGGCGGTACCGGGGCAGGAGCTTTCTGTTTCCCGTGCTCAGATCCGTGAAGGATTGGAAGCGGTTTTACCGGATGCAGAAGCTTGTGGAATTAAACTGGGGATTGAACCTTTGCATCCCATGTATGCTGACAGCCGCTCGGCTGTGAATACCATGAAGCAAGCGAATGATCTGGCAGAATCCATTGGAGATCCGCATCTGGGCGTAACTGTAGATGTTTTTCATCTTTGGTGGGATGATGCTTTGGAAGCAGAAATTTTACGCTGTGGACGCTCCGGAAAACTTTTTTCTTATCATATATGTGACTGGAAAAATCAGCCGAAGGACATGCTGAACGATCGTGGCCTCATGGGGGAAGGATGTATTCCATTGAAACAAATTCGAAGCTGGGTAGAAGCTGCCGGCTTTACCGGTTTTCACGAAGTAGAAATTTTTTCGGATGATTATTGGGCAATGGATCAGTCCGAATTTCTTGAGAAAATTAAACAACATTATCTGCAATACGCATAAATAGAAAACGGAAAAAAGTTATGTCAACAGAAGCAAAGATTCATAAAATCGGAGTCATCATGAACGGGGTGACGGGTCGGATGGGCACCAATCAGCATTTGCTGCGATCGATTGTGGCAATTCGAAAACAGGGGGGCGTAAAAGTCAGTCCGACAGAATTTATTATTCCTGAGCCGGTGTTGGTGGGACGTAATTCCATCAAATTAAAAGAGCTTTCTGAACTGGCGGGTGGAGTACCCTGGACCACGGATCTGGATTCTATTTTAAATGATCCGCAATATCAGATTTATTTTGATGCGCAGACTACCGGACGTCGTGCGGCTGCGGTCAAAGCGGCAGCGAAGGCAGGGAAGCATGTGTATTGTGAAAAACCGACTGCGGTCGATCTTGAAGCAGCAGTGGAGTTGTACCATTTTTGTCAGAATGCCGGCGTGAAGAATGGAGTTGTTCAGGATAAACTCTGGTTGCCCGGGTTGCTGAAATTGAAGCGTTTGATGGAAAACAATTTTTTTGGAAAAATTTTATCGGTGCGTGGAGAATTTGGTTACTGGGTATTTGAGGGACATACTGTACCGGGACAACGCCCTTCCTGGAATTATCGCAAAGAAGATGATGGGGGGATTATTGTGGATATGCTCTGCCACTGGCGGTATGTGATCGATAATTTGTTTGGGGCTGTAAAGTCGGTGAGCTGTTTAGGAGCAACGCATATTCCTGAACGTGTGGATGAACAAGGTAAGCCGTATGTCTGTACGGCAGATGATGCGGCGTATGCGACTTTTGAATTGGAAAATGGTGTAATTGCCCATTTTAATTCGAGCTGGTGCACACGAGTAGATCGGGATGATTTATTGACCTTGCATGTGGATGGTACCCACGGGTCAGCGGTTGCAGGATTGCGGAGTTGCAAAATCCAGCATTATGGTGCCACGCCCAAACCCGTCTGGAATCCGGATATTGATCAACCGATTAAATTCCGGGATGGCTGGCAGGTGTTGCCGGATCAGGAGCATTATGACAACGCATTCAAAGTGCAATGGGAATTGTTCCTGCGTCATGTCGTTCTGGATGAACCCTTCCGCTGGACGCTTCTGGAAGGTGCAAAAGGGGTCCAGTTAGCAGAAATCGGATTGAAAAGCTGGGCAGAACGCCGCTGGCTGGATGTGCCGGAATTGGTTGCTCCAAAATAAGAAAAATAATCCACCTGCTACGGTTTTAAAACCTCGTACGAAATACGGGGAAGCATTTATCCGCAGATTGACGGCGCTGTTCCTTACTTTCCGAATGGGGTGAGGCGTATTTGGAGTGCGGCGGTTTCCGCCGCTTTGGATCATAGCGAATGGGATGTACGAACATTCTTCGCATGGCGAAACTCACACGTCGTTCGAACCAAAGCGGTGCAGAGCCCCGCACTCCAAATTCTTCCCGTGTGGTGGAAAAAATCTCTGACATGCCAGGGCAATGCAAATGCCCAAACTCCTGTTGCCCTTTCAGGGCATATTCTTTTGAATCTCCGGATTTTACCGTGTTCCGCGCATGCCGGCCATGGCTTCGAAGATGGACGTGAGGATGGAATAGATGACAATAAAAACGACACCGGCAATCACGCAGATCATAATAGGCTGAATGAGGGAAGTAAGGCGCTGGATGCGGCGGTTCATGTCTTTTTCATAACGCCCCGCGGCTTTTTCCAAAGCGGGGGCGAGTTCTCCGGTTTGCTCCCCAATGGAAACCAGATCCACAAAAAGATCAGGAAATCCGCCCACACGTTTCAGTGCTCCGGACAGCGACCCACCTTCACCGACGATATCGACCACGATAAGAAGTTTTGCTTTCAGATACACATTTCCGATCGCGCGTTCGAGCAGTTTTAATCCATTCAAGAGGGGGAGTCCGTTGCTGAGCAGGTTTGCCAGCGTCTGACAAAACTGTGCGAGAAATCCACATGTCAGAACCGGGCCAAACAGCGGGAGTTTTAGTTTTGCCTCATCCCACCACTGGCGTCCTCCCGGTGAGCGGATGATGGCAAGAAAGCCGATGATGATTCCGGTGATCACCAGTGCAAGCAGCCACCAGTAATTGAGAAGAAAATCGCTGGTACCAATCAGGATACGCGTCGGAAGTGGAAGTGCGCGCTCGGATTTAGTCAACATTTCAGTAAGAGGGGGGACCAGTACCATCATGAAAAGCACCAGCATGAGCGCTCCGGCACTCACAATAAACGACGGGTAAATGAGCGCCTGGATAATTTTGGCGCGCAGATCCTGCATCACGTTCAGGTAATTTACCTGTCGTTTCAAAATTTGTGGAAGTGCGCCGCTGAGTTCTGCTGCAGACACCAGGTTGCAATACAAATCTCCAAAGGAAGGGGAGGTATTGCGCAGTGCTTCTGAAAAACGATTTCCATCGCGAACCGATATTCGAAGTTTTTGTGCCAGCGCACGCATGATCGGAGATGCCTGCCGCTCTTCAATGATTTTGAGCGACATTTCCAGTTGGATCCCACCCTCCAGAAGGTCAGAAAGTTCTTCCGTAAAGAAAATGACTTGATTGCGGGAAAGTCGAATGATGGCCGGGAGTTCATTCGCCGGTGAAGAATCCGCACTCTTGTTTTTTCCGGAAGTGGATTGAGCATGGGTTAAATTTATCTGGAGAGGTTGTAACTTCTGACGCTGGAGGAGGCGGTGTGCTTCCGAGCGATTGGATGCTTCGATTTCTCCATTGATACGGGTCCCATCCGTTTTAATTGCTTCGTAAGAAAATCGACTCATTCGTCTTGTATTTCAAGATCGGCTGTCGTCACACGGATGACCTCTTCCAGTGTCGTTGAGCCGAGGATTACTTTTTTCCAGCCATCCTGTCGCAGGGGGATCATCCCTTCGGAAATAGCGACTGGACGGAGGTTGGTTCCAGGTTCACGGGCGGTAATCATTTCCTGAAGACGATTTGACATCACACACATTTCCATCAGTGCACGACGTCCGCGGTATCCACTTGATTTGCAGGCTTCGCATCCGTGAGTTTTAAATATTTTATCTGCATAACGCGCAGGGAAACCAATTTCGCGCAGGTATTCCGGAGAATATTCTGCGGGTTGTTTGCAATGATCACAAAGCACGCGGACCAGTCGCTGGGCCAGGAACGCACGGACAGAAGACGCAACTAAAAACGGCTCGATCCCCATATCAATCAGACGCGTAATCCCTCCAATCGCATCATTGGTGTGAAGCGTACTGAATACAAGGTGCCCGGTGAGTGCCGCACGAATCGCAATTTCAGTCGTTTCAAAGTCACGCATTTCTCCCACCATCACAACGTTTGGATCTCCACGAAGAATACTCCGAAGTCCGTTCGCAAAAGTTAAGTTGATTTCCGGTTTGACCGCAATTTGAATCACGCCTTCGATTTTTTGTTCCACCGGATCTTCGATAGTCACAATACGACGGGACTTCGTGTTTAATGTGCTTAAAAATGTATAAAGGGAAGTCGATTTCCCGCAACCGGTTGGCCCGGTGAGAAGAATAATCCCATTGGGCAATTGAATCAGTTGACGGATTCTTTCTTCCGTTTCTTCTTCCAGTCCAAGACGGCTAAAATTGAATTTTTCCTGTCCTAATAAACGCAGGCTGATACTTTCCCCGGTCACGGACGGAATCACCGCAACACGAACGTCCACGGGTTCCCCACGAAATTCCAGATTGATACGTCCGTCTTGCGGCAACCGACGTTCTGCAATATCCAGATCGGCCATGATTTTGATACGGGAAATGACCGATGCCTGCAGAAGTCGGATCTGCGCCGGTACAGGAGTTTCATGCAACATCCCGTCCACACGATAACGAATACGTAAATCATTTTCGAGCGGTTCAATATGAATATCCGTCGCACGATCCTCCAGTGCTTCGCGGATAATCTGGTTTACAAATTTCACAACCGAAGCTTCAGAATCATCGGTATCCAGAACGGTCGTTTCCTGTTTCAGATCTTCCAAATTGATCTGCTCGGTTCTTGCTGCAAGAATTTCTTCAAAAGTTTCTGCCCCAATCCCATACCCCTGACGAAGCGCATCCAGAATCTGACGGCGAGGCGCCATTGCCCATTCGACTGGTTCCTGCAAGCGATGGCTGACCGCCTGCCGGGCAAGGTAATCGTAGGGGTCGTACGTTAAAATCGTCAGCGCCCCATCCTCTTCCAGCGCTCCCACCGGAAGTAAATGATGACGTAATGCCACTCGTACCGGAAATTTTTCCCGCAGAGGTGCAGGAATCGGTTGCACGAGATCCGGATTCCACGAAATTTTGACTTCCTCACTGAGTTTTTGCTGAAAAAGAAATTCATTCACCAGGCCGGATTCCAGAACCGCTCGAACCAAAGATTCGCCTTCATCCACGGCCTGCATCAAAAGCCCAACCAGCTTATCCCGATCCTCACAGCCACTTGCATCCGCAAGTCTTAATAATAATTCCCATGTCTGTTCCTTGGTCACTGCGATCATTATCCTTTATCAACACACCATTTGTCAAAAGGTTGCGCAGAAGATCAGGAAATTTTTCAAATTAAATGATTGACTTCGATCAAATAAGCCGTTTATAGATGAGGGAAGATGAGAGTGCCACGACATCGGATTGAAGCGAGGCGGAGGCAGTTAGAGGGGTTGTTACGGGGGCGAGCGTACGTGCCTGTGAGAGAGGTATGTGAGGTATTGGGGGTATCGGAAGCGACCGCGAGGCGGGATTTGGCGGAGTTGGAAAAGGAAAAGAAGATACGTCGGACATTTGGGGGAGCACTAGGGGAGTTTAACGTTAAGTTTGAGAGTTTTGGGGAGCGCTTGGATTGGGCGCGGGAGGAAAAGGAGCAGATTGCGAGAGAGATGTTGAAGGAAGTGCGTCAGGGGATGAAAATTTACCTGGATAGTGGGACGACGATTTACTGGCTGGCAGATCTTCTTGCGAATGAGAGGGTGGAGAATGTGGAGGTTGTGACGAACAACTTACCGGTAGCGGAACGGCTGGGAGATGGGGGTGGGGTGCGTGTGACATTAGTGGGGGGAGAATTTTTATTTCGGCAATCGGCATTATTTGGTGAGTATGCATTAAGGGGGGTGAAGATGCATCGTTTTGATTGTGCTTTTTTGAGTGCGGAAGGGGTGAATGAGGAAGGGATCTGGAATTCGACTTTAGAGATTGTAAAATATCAGCGCGAAGTGATGGAAAGAAGTGGGAGCAATTTCTTTTTGATGGATAGAGGGAAATTTGAAAAGCGAGCGGGAGAATTATTATGCGGTTGGGATCAGCCCGGAGAGATTGTGGTGAATGGTGGGAAGGAAGGGGCAGGGGGTGATCACTTCACAGGGAAAAGCGATGACGCTCGTCATAAAAGAAAAAATCTGGACGTTCTTCGGGAAAAGCAGAAGAAATATTTAGAGCTCTCCCATGAAAACAAAATGAAAATACGTTTCTGTGATTAAAAGCAAAATTAAATCAAAAACCGGATAAGCGAATGAAAACAGTATATTTGATAGCGAATGGAGATTTAAGATTAGCTGCCAACCAGGCCTGTGAAAAAGCCCAGGCGCAGATGGAAGCTCAGATCATGGAAGCCGTGAGTGGACTGGGGTATGAGATTGTCCGGGCGCATAAAGTGGATAAAGAGAAACAGCATGGTTTTATTGATTCGCAGAAATACGGGATAGAAGTTTTTAAAAAAATTCCTGAGGATGCACCCGTGATTGTTGCAGAAGCCGTATGGCAGTATAGCCATCATATCTTGCCAGGATTATGGACGCATCGGGGGCCGATTTTAACGTTGGCAAACTGGAGTGGGACATGGCCTGGGTTAGTGGGGATGTTGAATTTAAATGGTTCTTTAACGAAAGCCGGAATTCATTACAGCACACTGTGGGCAGAAGATTTCAAGGACAAAAAATTTCTGGAAAAGCTGGAGAAATGGTTGAAAAAAAGGAAGGTGAAACATGATTTGTCCCATGTGAAATCATTAGGAAAATGCAAAGTGCCGGAAGCGAGTGAAAAACTGGGCAGGAGGTATGCGCGTCGGTTGCGAGAGAAAAAAGCGATCATGGGAGTATTTGATGAAGGGTGCATGGGGATGTTTAATGCGATTGTTCCGGATGCGCTTTTGCATGATTTAGGTATATTTAAGGAGAGATTGAGTCAGTCCACCTTATATGCAGCCATGCAGCAGGTAACGGATAAGGAAGCGAAAGAGGTTTACGAAT
>CAKUMP010000045.1 GCA_934667795.1 uncultured Chthoniobacterales bacterium
GACTTAGCCTTACCAAAATCGAGAGCCGCCCCTCTAAAAAGAAACCCTGGGAGTACATTTTCTTTGTGGATGTACAGGGGCACAGTCAAGATGATGCGATGCAACGCGCTTTGAATCAGTTAGATACCCATTGCATTGCAATCAAAGTTCTGGGGAGCTATCCGAATACCGATACGGTGGTGGATTGATTCGCTCGGTGCAGCGCAGGCCTGTCGAATGGCTATAAGTTTACTTAAAATGCTCAGTGCAACTGGAATTGAAGGGTGCACCATTTTCCTTTTTTAATGGTGGTCAGATGCCGGAGTTTTTTATGTGAGGAAAACTTTTTCAAGACTTCCTCGCATTGGGATTGAAGGATGCCTGAAAGGATGAGCGTGGCTCCTGGAGCCAGAGCCCGGATGATCGTGGGCTGTGCCTTGATCAAAACTTCCGAAAAAAGATTGGCTGTGACCAGAGAAAATGTTGCAGGGGGCGACCATTCAAGAACATCCGAGAGTTCAAATTTAACATGCTTGATTTGATTGGTTTTTGCATTGGTCTTGGCTGTCCGGACTGCATGGGGGTCAAAATCTGTTCCAAGAGAGGACTTTGCTCCTGATGCCACGGCCGCAAGAGCGAGAATTCCGCTGCCGGTTCCTAAATCGAGATGGGTCCACGGCGTATTTTGGTGCTGCTTCGCAAAATCTGCCAGCAGACGCAGGCAGGAGGCAGTCGTGGCATGTTCTCCTGTACCAAAAGCAATCCCCCCGGGGATGAAAAGATGCTGACGGTTCGGGTAGTCTTTGCGAACTGTATCCAGCATTTTTTCAGAATGAACCACCACGAGTTGGGAACGAATGAGCAGGGGAGGGGTTTCTTCAATGGGCGCAACCAGCCATTGAGAAGCTTTCATGGATTTTTCCTCACCCCCAAATGCTTTTAATAAAAGTTTGATTTCTTTATCGGTCAGATTATAAGCCTCTATACGCATGGATTTCCCACTGGGTAGAAAATCAAAGGCAAGACGCTGTTCGCCAAGAAAACGCAGGCGTTCCTGCCAGGCATCGGCCCATTTTGCTGAAGTCAGTTTACGCCAGACACGAATGGTTGTTTCCATGCGCTTGTTAAACCATGCGGACTCAACTGGAGCAAGGAGAATATCATGCCAATTTCCATCCTCTTCGGTGTCATTTTAATGGGCGTAATATCTGCCATTAGAAACAAGTGAAAATTTTCGGGAGTTTATTAGAAAAATTAATAGTTGGTATATGGTGGTCGGGAGTGGAAATGGAAAGCAAAAATCAATTTATAGGAAACGATGGCAAATTGTTGTTCTAGTGCGGGATGTGAGGAAGAAGTTGTGGAAAATAGCCGTGAGTGGTTGAAGCTTGGGCTAGGGTTATTGGTGTCGGGTCAATCGATGGTTTTTGGTCTGGCGGTTAATTTGTCGCCCCCGGAAGGGACGGCGCGTACGGTGCTGCACAGTTTACTGGCATTTTTAGCGGTTTTGGTATTTGTATTGGTTGGGGGAGGGATTTTGCGAGGGGCGTGGAAGGCGATGCTGGAAAAACGGGTCGTCGTGGAACAATTGTTTTTGTTAGGGATTCTCGGAGCATTTTTTGGTTCGGTGCAGGCGAGTCTGACAGGGCAAGGGGATGTGTATTATGAAATTGTGGCGGTGTTGACAGCCATTTACACATTTGGAACGGTGATTGGTCAGAAACGAAAAGCGGCGGCGCTCGCCAGTGCCAGTGCGCTGGAAAAACAATTTTCCAAATGTCGGGTTGTAACCTGTTGCGGGGAAGAAAAATGGGTAGATATTGAAGAAGTGGAAACCGGCGATCGGGTTCTGGTCATGCCCGGCGATGGAGTGCCTGTAGATGGAAAAGTTCTGGAGGGTGGGGCATATGTAAAAGAAGCGGCATTGACCGGAGAACCCTTCCCGGTGGTGAAACGAGAAGGCGATCTGGTGTACGCAGGAAGTTATGTGCTGGATCATAAACTGCTGGTAGAGGCAACCGTCACGGGGAAAAATCGTCAACTGGATACTGTGATGGAAGCGGTGCGTAAAGCGCAGGAAAACCCTTCGACACTGCAGCGGGAAGCAGATCGACTGGTTGGATATTTTTTACCGATCGTGATTGGCATTGCGTTGATTACGCTCGTGGTATGGACATTGCTGGATAGCTGGCAGTTAGGGACATTATATGGGTTAGCCGTTTTGTTGATTGCCTGTCCTTGTGCCATGGGGTTAGCGACGCCTATAGGGATCTGGAGTGCGATTGGCGCATTGGCATCCCGTGGGATTGTGGTGAATTCCGGGGAAATGGTTGAGCGTCTGGCGGGAGTGACAAGAGCGGTTTTTGATAAGACCGGGACGTTAAGCGAGGAACAGTTGCAGGTCGTGGATTTTATTACGGTGGAAGGGGAGTCCCGGGAATTGATGAAACGACGGATAGGGAGTTTGCAGGCGGAATTGAATCATCCTGTCGCAAAAGCATTTCAGGACTGGAAACCGGAGCAGATTTGCACGGTTGAAAATGTGACATTGCTGGCAGCAAAGGGCGTAACCGGGAAGGTGGACGGGATCGAGTTTGTGATAGGAAACCAGGGCGTGTTGGAAAACGAAAAAGAAAGACAGCAGGCAGAAGATTTACGCCAGAAAATGGGAGACTCGCATCAGGCATCGCATGAATTTTATGTGAAGCAAAATGGAGTGTTTGTGGGGCTGGTCACGATGCGGGAAAGGCTGCGCGAAAGTGCACAGGTGGCATTGGATTTATTGGAGCGTGCGGGAATTGAAGTGTCGGTGATGACCGGAGACCGGAAGGAAAATGCGGAAGCGAACGGGTTGCGAAATGTGACGGGCGGAATGACTCCGGAGGGGAAAGCGGCAATGGTGGAGGCGTTGCAAAAGAACGGGGAGAAAGTTTTGTTTGTGGGAGATGGAATCAACGATTCTGTTGCGATGGGGAAAGCGGATGCAAGTCTGGCGATGGCGGAAGGGACCGATTTAGCAGGCTCTGTTGCAGGAGGGAAAGTTTTTGGAGGAAATTTACTGGCGGTTGCAGAATCGATTTTGTTGTGCCGTCAGGTACGCACCGCGATTCGTCGAAATATCTTATATGCGGCGAGTTATAATTTTATTGGGGTATTACTGGCGGCATTCGGGTTGCTGCATCCTGTCATTGCGGCATTGATCATGATGGTTTCGAGTGTTTCTGTTACCTGGCGGGCATTACGCTACGGAGCATCGTTACTGGAAGACAAAAGTGGAGAGTTGCAGGAAGTACAGGAAATCAAGAAGAGTCGGGAGCGGGAAGAAAAAAGACGGCAAGCACGGCTGGCACAGGAACAACAGGGCGTTGCAGGCATCATGGGAGAAAACTGGCGGAGAGGCATGATGGCGGTTGCGATTATGGTTCAAGGCGGAATCTTGTGGTATCTGGGGAACCTGGGCGTTGGGTTAGGTCTTGCGCTGACCGTTGTTTTTATTTTATGCGGAGCGGGGGTTTGGGTGTGGTATGAGCGGATTCCGAAAAGACGTTTACCCCAAATGGGAATCGGGATGTTTGGATTTGGAAACCTGGCAATGTTATTTGGATGGTGGGTAGATTCAGGATTTGCGGCTGTGGTGCAGGATGGGATGTGTTTATGTGGATGCCCAAAATCCACTTTGGGATATGGGGTGCTGGCTGCGATGAACTGGATGAACCTGAGCATGGTGGCTGCCTCCATGCCGATGCTGGTCGTCCCTGATGGTCAAGAGAAACAGGGAGTCTGGCGTCGCCGGTTTGAATGGCTCGCATGTGTCGGAGGAATGCTGGTGGGAATGTGGGTGGGCGCGTTTGGGATGACCCAGATCCCGGTCGTGAATGGTCAAATGCATTTTTTATGGACATTTTTAGCGATGTCTGTGGGGATGATCGGAGGTATGCTGATCGTATGCCGCTGTATTTCGGGGAGAAAAAAGTAATGGCAGAAAATGGCAGAGGTTTTGATGGAGAAGGAAGTTTTTTAATATGACGGAAGCGGAGCGCAGGAAAATGATTGCGGAGCGGCAAAAGACATCTGTCTTTTGGGCTGTAATTCACATTTTAGGGTCATTAAAACTAGCATTGGTATTACTGGCGACGATTGCATTGGCATGTGCCATTGCAACCTTTTATGAGTCCAGTTTTAATGCGATTGTCGCCCAGGCGTATATTTATAAGGCGCCCTGGTTTACGCTTTGGCTGGTCGTTTTATGTATTAATCTGGCTGCTGCGACGCTGACGCGCTGGCCCTGGCAAAGTAAGCACACGGGGTTTGTGATTACGCATGCTGGAATTATTGTGTTGCTGATTGGTGGAATGGTGGGATCGAACTGGGGCTTTGAAGCATCGGTCAATCTGCATGTGAATCGCCCACCGGTTGATCGTTTGGTGATAAATGAAACCATCTTGCAGGTGGATAGCCCACTCGATAGCGGAATTTATATCATGCCTATCCAGGTGGAAGTAAGACGTCCGACAGAAGACTCCCCTAAAACCTTGCCATTGCCCGGGACACGTTCAAAACTGGTGGTACGGGAGTATCATGAATCGGTCGGGGAGAAAATTGATTATCTGGTTGCGGATGCAGGAAGTGCTGCAGAGGCATCCGTGGTGGAGTTGACGTTTGCAAGCCAGATGATGGGGCAGGAGGTGCCGGTACAGTTAATTTATGAACGGGAAACCCATGCGGAAAATGGCCAGACAGGGCATGCCCACGCACATGGAAATTTTAATAACGTAAATGACTTTTTCGGTTTAGCACAAATTGAACTTTTGAACTCGGTGGAAGAGGACATTCCGGAAACGGCGCATGACCATGAGCATATTTTAGAAACCCAGGTGGTGTTTGCGAAGGCAGGGCCAGTGATTCATCCGATGCAAGGCGATCAGCCAACAGGAGTCGAAATGCAATTGGTGGAGACAGAAGAAGGATGGCTGGTAAAAGGCAGACACCCGAGCGCGGGCGAATATTCTTTCTCCGTGGAAGAGCTGCGTGGCGAAGGGAAGAAAGTCGGAAACATGACGATGGTGCTGCGCGATTTCTGGAATGATTTTGTGATGCGGGAAGGGAAGCCCGCTTCGGCTTCCGAAGAACCAAATAACCCGGCGGTGCTGGTGCAGTTGCTTGCGCCCAGTCATGCTGCCTTAAAACCACAATTAAAATTAGCCATTCAGGAAGATGGAACAGTTGCGTATCGTATTTTACGGCATGGAGAAGTGGTCAATGAAGGCTCCGTGAAGGTGGGAGAAGCGATTGTCCCCGGATGGGCAGACTGGGCTGCAACGGTTCGGGTCGCTTTGCCAAAAGTCAATTTGACAACTCGTCTGGCGCCTGTGGAAAATGTGATGGACGAAGATGCGGGAGTTCCGGCCATTTTAGTTCAATTGAAAAATCAGGAGGGCGAGCTTGGAGAAAGAACCTGGATTCGTTCCGGTCGATCGGAAGAAATTCGAGTGGGCAATGAATTTGTACGCATTGGATTTGGTCTTAAAACGCAAAGGATTCCTTTTACGATTGGATTAAAAAGCTTTGAAGTCCCTAGAGATGAGGGGACTGATTCGCCTGCAGATTATATCAGCACTGTGGTGTTTACGGATGTCGAAACGGGAGAAGCTGTAGAACGGGTGAGTCGGATGAATCATCCGGCCAGTTATCCGGGAGGTTTCTGGCGCGTAACCACAGGGTATAATTACAAGTTTTCACAAGCTTCCTGGAATCCGGATGATTTAGGAGAAACAACTTTGCAGGTGTTATATGATCCAGGATGGTTATGGAAATGGATTGGCTCCCTGATGATGACTTGTGGAGTGGGAATTATGTTTTATTTTAAGCCTTATACGAAAAAAAAGGAAACGCCGTAGATTGAGAATCACCGAGTGAAATCGGTATAGAAAGAGAATGTGTCATGACTAGATTGATGAAATCCAAAAACTGGATACTGCTGGTAATCGGGATTGCCTGTATGCTCGGGGCAACTCCGGTAACGGGAGTTGCACGCACGAACCTGGATTATAAACAATTGGAATCGATTGTGATCCAGGAAGGAGGACGCAAAAAACCGTACTCGACGTTTGCTTTAGAAGATTTGCAGCTTTTAAGCGGGCGTTCCAAATATACTCCCGGTAAGATTCAGGGAGCAGATGGGAAAAAATGGGGAGCTACAGAGGTTATTACGGCGATGTGGATGAATCCTGTGGGCTGGGAACAGGAACCGATGATTTTGATCAGCCTTTTGGCGTTAAAAGAAGCCTTGGGTTTTGAGCCAGGCCAGAAAAGGTTCTCATTTGAGGAAATTGCAGGAAATACGGAGTTCCAACGCCGCTTCCAGGAAATTCAGACTTTGCGACAGCGCGATCAGAATGCAAAGCTGGATAAGGTACAGGGAGAAATTCAGCGTGTGGCAGAGCGGTTGGCAAAGTTTAACTTTTTGGTGTCGGGAATGGAGTTTACCATTGTACCGAATCCCAAGTTGAGTGAGGGGAAATGGTTGACGATCCAAGGGGCTGGAGAAGCGTATTCTGCGGAAGAATTGGCAGGAGTGCGGGATGCGTTTGACCAGTTCGTGGCGGCATACAGAGAGGGAAATGTAGAGAAATTTTCCGCAGCATCCGCTGGATTGAAAGAATCGTTGCGTCGCTTGCGACCGGAATTTTATCCAGCGGATAAAACGGTTGAAAGAGAGCAGTTTTATTACCGTTTCCATCCTTTTCGGGTGGCCTGGATTTTATATGCATTAGGTGGAATTGTGCTTGGAATCACGGCTTTGTGGGCACCTAAGGCAGGATATCGGATTGCCTGGGGATGCGTTGCTCTGGGATTTCTTTGTCAGGTGATCGGATTTATTTATCGGGTCTTGATCAGTGGACGTGCACCAGTCACCAACATGTATGAATCGGTTATCTGGGTCGCATTTGGAACGATTTTATTTGCATTGATATTTGAGTGGAAATACCGCTGTCGGTATTTCATGCTGGGGGCAATCCCGATTGCGGTGATCTCGCTGATTTTGGCGGACTCCCAGCCGACGATGTTGAATGCAAATATTTCGCCATTGGTTGCGGTTTTACGGGATAATTTCTGGCTGACAACTCATGTGTTGTCCATCACGTTGAGTTATTCTGCTTTTGCATTGGCTCTGGGGGTTGCACACATTGCGTTAGGGAAAATTATTTTTGGGAAAAAGCCTGGAGCAGATTTATATAATTATCTGTATAAATGTTTACAGGTTGGCGTATTTTTACTGGGAGCGGGAACGTTGTTGGGTGCGGTCTGGGCAAATTATAGCTGGGGACGTTTCTGGGATTGGGATCCTAAAGAAACCTGGGCATTGATTGCGTTCTTGTCCTACCTTTTCATTTTACACGGACGTATTGCCGGACTTTGGGCCGGGTTTGGGCTGGCAGTGGGATCCCTGTTTGCTTTCCTGTCTGTCGTGATGGCGTGGTATGGTGTGAACTTTGTACTCGGCGCCGGTTTGCATAGTTATGGATTTGGTTCCGGTGGATTTGGAATGGTCATGGTATATGTGATTTTTGAATTTGTCTTTGGTGGCGTCGCTATCTTCCGCCATTATCAAATGAAAAATAAAACGAAAGGGAAGTCCCCTGTGGAAGGTCAAAGACTAGGGGTGGAAGCTTAAGGCCACCTTAAAGTATTAAAGGATCCGCAGATCAACGCAGATTAAACGCAGATTTTTATTTTGATTTTTTAGGGAAGAACGCAAGGGGCGCAAAAGATTTTTATAGGCCGCGAAAAACGCGAAAGAACGCGAAAATTGAATGACGAAAAATAAAGAATAATCTGTGTAAATCTGCGTTAATCTGCGGATAAATTCTTTCTGTTTTTATTCTCTGTGCTTTAGATAGCACCGCGCGAAAAAGCTTCGTTTCCGCGCGGTGCTGATCGAGATCATTATTCTGAATCAATCAGAATTTGTTTGGGTTTGGACACTTCCGTTTTTGGAAGGGTGATTTTCAGAATACCATCTTTGTATTGTGCTTTGATGTTTTCCGAATCGATATCGGTTGGAATACTCACGGAACGGTAGAACTTTCCATAATAACGTTCCTGCCGTTTGCTTTCTTCATCCTCTGAGGATTTTTCATATTTTTTCTCCCCGGAAACCGTCAGTACTCCATCATGAAATTGTAAATTTACATTTTCACGATCCACTCCAGGCAGTTCTACACTGACGTGAATGGCACTTTCATCTTCGGTGACATCAAGACTTGGATTCCATTCTTTCGATAAGGTGCTTTCCAATCCAGGAAAACCCACCCGACCAAAAAAATGACTCAAATCACTCCCAAATGGGGAAAATGCATTCCATTGATCTAATACACTTGAAGGTTGTTTTATTAATTTCATATAGCTCCTTTTAAATAGTTGTTTATTCGGTGTATCAATAGAGCTTGTTTTATGCCATGTTTTTGAATGTTTTATATTCTATTGGTTATAAGTAGTTTATGTGGATTTTGATATTTTTATAAAGTATAAAAAGAGACAAAATGTCTCGTTTTAATGTGCTGTAAGATTTTCAAAGTGAGACAAAGTGTCTCTTTTGTTGTGCCTTATTGTTCAGGATCCAGTGGAAATAACGGATTACGTTCTAAAAGATGAAAATAAGCACTGAAAAGGAAATCGATGTTAGCCTGGAAAGTCTCTGACATATCAGAGCAACTCGTTTATTTTGGGGTCTGTCCCTTATTTTTCGAATGGGAAGGGGCGAATTTGGAGTGCGGCGGTTTCCGCCGCTTTGGATCATAACGGATGGGATGTACGAACAACCATTGCCTGGCGAAACTCAAACATCATTCGAACCAAAGCGGTGCAGAGCCCCGCACTCCAAATTCTTCCTGTGTGGTGGGAAAAATCTCTGACATATCAGAGCAATTGTACTTAAATTGCTCTAAGGGAGAAGGGATTCTACTTTTTGGAGGTATGAAGCGTAGAGAGAAATGATTTGGTAGCCGATGAAAAGGAGGGTGAGGATGGTCAGTATTTTGGGCAACCAGAAAGCGAGGGTTCTGGTATGAGAAAGTGCGATGGTCAGGAAGTTTTTTTGGGATTCCTGAAGTGTTTCGACGAGGTGTCCGGAGGATTCTGCAACTGCGAGCGCGGATGGCCAGTTTTTCGGGAAGGCAGAGGACAGCAGGAGCGCCTGGGAGAGCGGGTTTCCTTGATGGAGGGATGCCTGGATGGTGGATAAGGAATTTTGAATCCGGGCAGAACCGGAGGTTTTGGCTGCCGCTTCAAGGGCAGAGAAAATGTTGATGTTTGCATTGAGCTGGGCCGCCAGGGCCGCCGTAAATTTTGCCAATGCAAAGTGATGATGAATCGATGAAATCAAAGGAATACAGCGGAGGATTTTTTCAATGGGATCGGAGTAGGGAGCGTAAATGAGAAGAAACCGTATGAAAAGGATGATCAGAAAAATCAGGAGATAAAGGATTCCAAGCGGAATGAAAACAGCCTGGAAAAATGCAGGAAATCCACTCGTAATTGCATGAGGAATCGCAAGAATAAAAATGGCGAAATGAAGAATAAAGACAGGGTAAGCTAAATGCGAAAGAATCGTGGAGCGAGCTTCTAAAAGGCTTTGATAAAGCGTGTGAAGATCCTGGAAAGCATATTCCAGCGTGCCGGAAGTGTTGGCGGAATCGATCAGGGAAGCGTCGAGTGCGGGGGTGCCGGAGGAAAGAAAAGCGGATTGGACAGTGTCTCCATTTTGAAGTTTTGTATAACAGGAATGGAGGAATTTTTTTACTGAACCATAAGAAGATTGTGCGAGAGTATGCAGAGCGTGGGGGAGAGGAGAGCCGGTTTTGGTTAGCTGGTAAAGCTGATCATAAATGCGAACAGAATCCCGAAGAGAGAGTTTTGACATTTTTGACATAACAGAAATATGTCTGAAAAAAGGCCGGATGTCATGAAAGGAATAGGAAATTGATTGGCGGAATGAGATGAATTAGTAGAAATTAGTGAGATTAAGAGGCATAATGAGAGGATTGCTGTATGATGGACGGGAAATTACAACACGAACGATGGATGCGGGAGGCCTTGGAGGAAGCGAAAAAAGGCGAGGGCTATACGCACCCTAATCCGGTGGTTGGAGCGGTTTTAGTACAGGATGGAAAGGAAATTGCGAGGGGATATCATCAAAAAGCGGGCGAAGCCCATGCGGAAGTGGCTGCAATTCGGGCGGCGGGGGGCGTAAATTTACAGAATGCGGTGTTGTATATTACCCTGGAGCCATGCAGCACGGTGGGGCGAACCGGAGCCTGTACGGACTTGATTTTACAACAAGGGATAAAAAAAGTGGTGATTGGGGCGATTGATCCGAATCCGGAGCATCAGGGGAAAGGGGTGGAAATTTTACAAAAACAGGGAGTAGAAGTAGAAGCGGGGGTTTTGGAGGAAGAGTGTCAGAATTTAAACCGGGCGTTTAATTGGAGAATGAAAACGGGCACCCCCTGGGTGATTTCCAAAGCGGGGATGAGTCTGGACGGAAGGTTAACGCGTCCGCGTGGTGAAAGTTCGTGGCTGACAGGAGAACGGTCGTTGCGGGATGTGCATTTGTTGAGGAGTCAGGTGGATGCGATTGTAGTGGGCGCAGGAACGGTCTTGTCGGATGATCCGGCGTTGACCATTCGGCATGGTATTTCACATGAAATCCAGCCCTGGCGGGTGATTCTGGCAGGAGAACGAGAAATTTCTCCATCGATGAAATTGTTATCGGACGCGCATCAGGAACGCACTCTGGTTTTTCGTCGAAAAAGTTTGAGCGATGTCCTGGAAGAGCTAAAAAAGCGGGGTGTTCAGACGGTCTTGCTGGAAGGTGGAGGGAAAGTGACCGGAGAAGCTTTTCGATTAGGACTCGTCAATGAAGTGCGCTGGTATTATGCTCCCCGGATAGTTGGAAACGAACAAGTTACGGTGGTGGATACAGGCTTTTCTGAGTCAGTCGTATTAGAAGGGGTGAAATGGATGGAGCTTGGTGGAGATTTTCGACTCCAAGGATTTGTTAAATAAACAAAACAATAATGATAAATGAACGGATGAAATTTTTGAAACGGATCAAATGTATTGCAGGGATAATCGGTGTTTTTTGGGGTTCGGTTGTAAGTGGAGAATGCCAGACAGCAGGAAATGAAGAGAATGAGAGTGGTTCGCTGGAGTCTATCGTGCCGCAGGAAGTGACCCGGGATGAAGAAGAGTTCCGTCGGATGGATGCAGGACGTAAAGTCGTGAAATATTCTTTATTTCAGGTGATCCAAATGGCGTTGGAAAAAAACCTGGAAATTCGGACCGAGCTGTTAACACCTCAGATTTCGCAGCAGGCACTTTTGCAGGAACAGGGCGTTTTTGATCCCACATTGGACTTTGAATATAATCGTTCAGAAAATAACAGTGCGCAACAGATTGATCCGCGTATCGGGCTGGAAACAGAATCGGAATTATACATTTCCGATAATTATGAAATGGGATTACGTGGGTTGTTTCCATTGGGGACGCAGTGGGAACTGGGAATCGACACGCAGAACCGACGAGGGACGTTCAATCAATTTGTGGATCAGTATGATACTTTTGTAGGCCTGACCCTGACGCAACCCTTGTTGCGTGGGTTCGGATCCCGGGCAACGATGTCGAATATTCGGATTGCCCGGGAAGAAGTAAAAATATCGGAATGGGATTTCAGGGAACGGGTGATGGATGTCGTGACCGAAGCAATCAATATTTATAACGACTTGTATTTTGCGAAAAAAAATTTGGAAGTCGCATTGAAATCGCGGGAATTGGCCGAGCAATTATTGCAGGATAACATGCAGAGAGCAGAGGTGGGGGTGATGTCGCCATTGGATGTCACATCGGCGCGAGCGGAGGTTGCTTTGCGTGAAGAGGACGTGATTCTGGCACAGCGTGCAATCCGGGATTTTGAAAATTTATTAAAACAATTTGTGACGGATGAAGTGCTGGGGTTATTGGATCAGCGCGTGGAAATTGATGCGGCACCGCGTTTGCAGCCCTGGGTGAAAGACGTACGGGAAGCGGTTTCAAAAGCATTTCAGATCAGACCGGATTATCAAAAACGGTTGTTACAATTGGAGCAGCAAAACATTCGGGTGGCGTATGCGAAGAACCAGGCATTGCCGCGGTTGGATCTGGTAGGCAGTTTTGGGTTAAATGGACTGGATGGAACTTTTGGAGATAGTATGCAGCGCATTATGGAGGATAAAAATACGGAATGGAGAGCCGGGATTGTTTTCAGTATTCCCATTCCCAATCGGGAAGGACGCGGACGACTTG
>CAKUMP010000046.1 GCA_934667795.1 uncultured Chthoniobacterales bacterium
TTCTGAAGCGGAGCATTATTTGCGTTTTATTGGTTATTATCGTCTTTCTGCTTATGCTCTTCCATTTCAAGATAAAAATGGCCCTTTTAACGGAGTAGTTGATAAACCATTTAAAACTGGAACCTCCTTTCAAGATATTTTGAATCTTTATCGTTTCGATCGGGAGCTTCGTCTTCTTTTTATAGATGCTATTGAGCGTATTGAAGTGCCGTGAGAACATGTATCGTCAATAAAATGAGTGAACGATATGGTCCACATTGGTTTATGGATCCTAACCATTTTAAAGCTGTCCGCACCTCATTTAAACATGACCAGTTTATTAATAATCTTACAAAGGACCTCAAAAAGGCTAAATCACCCAGAGGGCATTCTGAGGTTTTTATTAATCATTACTATGCAAAGTATGACGATCCCATGTTGCCACCTGCCTGGATGATTGCCGAAACGCTTACTTTGGGAACATGGTCCATTATTTTTGAAAATATTGAAATAAGTGCCGATCGCAAAGCTATTGCCAGGCATCTAAAAACCGATGAGCAAATTTTAAAAAACTGGCTTCATGTGTTAACCTATCTACGGAATCTTTGTGCGCATCATTCCCGCCTTTGGAATCGATTGTTTGTGATTAAACCCAGGATTGCGAAACGACACGAGAGCTTTCTTCAATCGAATGAGCGATGTTATGCAATGGCTGTTATTGTGGAAGATTTACTTCGTACCATTGCTCCTGGGACTACCTGGGGGCGCCGGCTTCATCATTTACTTATGAATCACCCTTTTGTTAATCCTGTTGCGATGGGGTTCCCTTTGGACTGGAGCGACGAATCATTTTGGAACCTATTACCAACACCATGACACCAGTTTTTTAAACTGTTTACATTAGTCATGCCCGATTGGAAAAGCCGCAAAGAGCGTCTTGAAAGAATGTGAAAAGTAATTTACGGAAAAATCTGGCCGGGGGATTTTTTATCGCGGGCGAGGTTGGTGCCGGGGGAATTGGGTTTTAGTTGGAAATTTGCGTTGATGGGATCGATAAACTCAGGGGTGAGTTGGTGACTATGGGCGTCGAGTCCGGTTTCCTGCCAGGAGGTGAGGGGGAAGAGACGGTCGGTGTCCGGAAGTTTTCCAATGGTGCCTTTATGTTCTTCGGGGATATAGAAAACATTATAGTCAGAATGCAGTTTGGGCATGGGTTCAAATACCCAGATGCAGGGCCCGGTTTTGTATCCCATTACCGCCCGGTAGAACAGGTTGCTGTCGATGGTGTAGGTTTCTTCTTCACTGCCAGGAATAATGACGACTCCATAATTACCTTCCCCAATAAATGTATTATGACGAACAATCGTACCGGTTGAATGCGAGGCTGCAACGCCCACCACTGCACAAAGGAACTGGTTGTTTTCAACGACAAGTTCCGGAGAACGATTTGCAACGATACCGGAATAACCGAGCTTCAATTTTTCGAATGTGGAGCCTTCCGGGTAGTCCATAAAACCATTGCGAATGACTATCCCTTGCGTGTGGCTCAAAATATACGCCTGACTTCGGGGAAATGATCCGCCTGCAATACGTAACCCATCCAGAGTGATATAATGGGTGTTGATAATTTCCGCACCGATTTCAATCCCGAGTGCCATATCCAGAATTGCTTCTCCGGGAGTTTGAGAGCGAATGGTAATAGGCGCGTCTTTGGTCCCGGAAATGCGAGGGCGGATCGTTTCCGAGTAACGACCGGGAAGCAGAATGATTTCATCCCCGGGGCTGACTTGCTCCAGCGCGTAGGTAATCCGGTTCCATGGAGCATCCGCCGAGGTCCCACTGTTCTGATCCTTTCCTTCAGGTGAGACAAAAAATGTTTTAGCCGGAGCTAATGTTGTGGGAGTCGTAAAAGAAATTTCTACCGGGTTGCTGCGTGCTCCGGATTGGTCTTTGCTGGTAACGATCGCTTTATAGGAAGTGCCTGGTTTGAGATTATCCACCACGGCATGACGTGTAGAAGCAAAGAAGGCGGACAAATAACGGGTCATATCGAAAGACTGTCCCATGATTTGCAGGATCATAGCCGGTTCCCATTGGCGAAGGGTTTCACCGGATTCGGATTGCAGGATAATTTCCGAGAAACTCGTCTGCCGTGGTGAGTTCCAGAGCAGGGAAACGGTATTGGGGCTGAGTCCTGCGACGCGAAGATCGGTGATGGCCAGTTGGGATGCCATGGCTTCTGTCCGTGCACCAATAGAACCAAAATCGATTCCCATCGAAGCCAATGCGCTGTCGGGAGGCGTCACTCCACCTTCGTCGAGTTTAATGGAGGTAAGAATGCTGAAAGGATCCTGCCGATGTTCTTTTTGCCAGACGGCAAAATCGCTGTAAGTCGTTTCTCCTGCCTGGATTCGGAAGGTATCGTACGCATTATAGGCGAGAAAAACATGTTCAAGCGATTCCGCATCCGAGAGTAAGACAGATTTTGTTTTTGAGAAAACGGATTCGACAATTTTGTTATGAAAGGATGTTGTGAGCTGGATTGCGTTGTTGGAAGAAAGGAACGTGCAATGGCGGATGGTTGCGCGGTTGGTGTTGGTGAGTGCAATGGAGGATTCGGGATCAGTGAATAACGTATTGCGGACGACGAGCCCATGGGCACGTTCGGTGAGGATCCCCGGACCGGAGAATGTGAGGCCGTCAATTTCCACATTCTCGACATTCTGGACCGACCATGCGGCGGTGATATGCACATTGGGAGAATGCTGATATGCGCGGATGCGTAATGGGTGTTGAGGATCGAATCCACCGACATTCACGATGACTTCTTCCGTGTAGGTTCCGGGGAGGAGATAAATGGTGGCACCCGCTGTGACCATTTGAAAAGCCTGTTCGAGTGTTGCAAATGCGTCAGGAATACTTGTGCCGGTGGCTTCGTCAGAACCTTTTTCGGGATCGACATAAAAGACCTGATGGTGGGCCGGGTAAGCACCGCGTCCGGAATAGGGGCTGGTGGATTGCAGACGGAAATCACGATAGGATGGGTCTGCGAAATGAGGATCTTCTTTATGGACCAAAGGCGTGATGAGATTCGCGACCCGCTGCTGCCCGAGCGGATCGACATTTTCCCAGGAACGAATTGGACTGGGGTCGCCGCCATTCATGTACATCCCGCCTCTCATGCCGAGCCCATTGACAATCAGGGTGTTGTCATAGACTCCGTAAGGTCCCGCTTTGAGATGCCCGCGAATCACATTATTACGAAGGACATTATTCCGGGAAGTTCCATGTCCGGTTTTATACCGGTATGCGTATTGATGAATCCCGTCGATGATGTTTTTTTCAACAAGATTATAATCGCCGAGGCTGTAGATTCCGAGGTCGGTAGGGACAGAAGTCCCGGAGGATTGTCCGTTGTTGGGACCATTGAGGTAGCAAAGATTTTCGGCGACATAGACATGATTGACGCCATAGCGCATTTGGATCCCGTAACCGTTATTCTGGAAACATTCATTGTAGAGAATGCGGTGATGATCGCCGGAAAGATGGATTCCGCCTTGAGAATTGCAATACGCGCGGACACCAGTAACTTCTACATGGGATTGTTTGGACGGGATAAGAATGCCGTGTTGTCCAAGCGTGATTTCGAGGTCCTGGATCTGGATATACGAGGCCTTGACTTCAATCCCCGGGAGGTCTGAAGCTTCGAACCAGAAGGTGAGTTTGTCCGCAGGTGCAACACCGGAACTACGGATATAAAGCTGAGAAGTTTTGGCATCGAAGTACCACGAGGCGAGACGGTTTGCGACTTCAAAAACGGAGTTTACGGCTGCCAGACGCAAGCGGGATGGCGTTTCCCAGATACCAACTTTTTCATTGATGAGGTCGGGAGAAATTTTGGCAACATAAACTTCCGGGTGTTCTGAAACGGGTTGAAAATCGCCTTCAAGTTTTGTTCCTAGATTGAGAATGACAATGGCATTGGGTGCAGGGCGGATCGTGATCGGGCGACCGGGAGTTCCGCTGTTTTTTATCACAACGGATTCCTTGTAAATTCCGGAAGCGATTTCCACGGTGTCGCCGGGTTTCGCAGCATCCACTGCTTCCTGAATAGTAGAAAAAACATTTTCGCCTGGATTTTGCGGGTCCACCTGGATTTCCGGAGTGGAAACTTCCGGAATATTTTTTTCTTCTTTTTTTGCATTTGCAGTGGAAAGGAACGATGGAAGTGTCATGGCAAAACCAAGAAAAACAGGTAGAAATTTCATATGGATGTGGGAGTTAAGAGGGTTCGTAAAAGTTGTTTTATTTAGATGAAGTTATTTTGGTTGCGGGGTAAGTGTGGCGGTGACGGCAGGTTTTCCGGAAGCATTTACTCCTTGTAGCGTTTCTTTTAAGGGAAAGCTTAGAAGCGTCGATTCATCGACGCGCGTCGTGGATTGAAAGTCAGGGACAAAATCTTTCTTATAGCGTACGGTATTGGAAAACCGGATTCCGGCCATATAGGATTCGATGTTGTAGGTATGGCGCGTAGAGCAGCCGACAAAAATATCTTCCGAAAAAGGAGCAGGAACAAACCCTTTTCCTGACTTCTCAGACATTCCGATATCTCCAATTCCATAAGTCTGGCCAACGCCGTTCAGGAAAAGTTCCAGTGTCAGGATTCCATCCTTATCGGTATGCCATTGGATTGCGAGGTGGTTCCAGGTATTGGCAGCGAGGCAGGCTCCAATGTTGGTGGAAACAGGGGCGGTAGCTTTTGAGTTGGTTTTATCGGGGAACAAAGTCGCAGTGATTCCGAGTTCGCCGTATTTATGAATAACGACTTCCAGAGCATTCGTCTGGAGAATGGTTCGCAGGGCGGCATTCTGGTCAAACCCTTCGACGCTGCTCCAGGTTGGGGCGAACCATAGTTCGATTGTCCCTTGCGAGGAGGGAGGAATAGGGGATTTTTCCGGATCGGCGACAGGGATACGCAAACCTGTTTTTCCGCTGAGCAGGAGGCTGGCTGCGGGAGTTCCAGTCGTTCCAGTCGTTTGCGAATGGGTGAAAAATGGTGTTTCTGAATCCGCCAGGGGAGTGGCAGTGATGGTCGGACGCACTTTCAGTTCAGGCAGTTTTGTCAGAATGGATTCGTAATTTTCGGGAAGGAAAAAATGGTCTGGCTGGTCGTAGGAAAAAACAGGAAGTGCATTTTTTAATTGGATATATTGAATGCGAGGAGAGTTTAATTTCCATAACCCTGTTGAATTTTCAGAAGTTGGCACCTGGATAGAATGCCAGGATGGAGATTTCACTTCGATGTGTTGGATGCTGCCATCCGGAGCAGTGAGAGTGGAATTTTGAGAAAGAAAAATCTGAAAATCTTTGCTGTCAGGAGCGAGCCGGAACAAGAGTGAGGCTTCACGATCGGGTCTGCCGCTTACGATGCGCGTCCCCCATTGTTTACTGGCTCCGGAACCGTGAAGAATTCCTTGTGGCGCTAACAAAACAGCACGAGGTGCATCCGTCCAGGTAATTTCCCACATGGCGCCATGTGCTCCGCTTTCCAGGTAATAAGTGCCCTCGGGAAGATTCGACGGAAGCAGAATTTCATAACGCGTCGCGGCTTTGGTCTGGGAGTAAAGTTGATCCGGAAAAGGTGTAGCCTTGATCTGCTTGACTTCATTTCCTTCTGCATCATAGACTTTTGGATGTAAAACACTGAGGGATCGGACATCCAGATAAACTTCTTTATCTGCCGGTTTTTGAATGGCAGCTACTACAGGAAATCCAAACCCACCCTGGCGAGTAATGGGGATAGAAGGAACTTTTTTGTCCGTGGTGTCTTCATATTCAGCAAGGATATCAAGGGAGAATGCCATGCCACCCATGGGGTAGGTATTGGTTGAGACAGAAGGCCCTACACCTCCCCACATCTCTTTCCATTTAAATTCCGCGGGATTGTCAGAAGGTGCTCGGTATTCAGACAAAGCCAGTTCCATATTGCGTTGCATGGTTCGGAGATAGAGTGGGTCTTTTGTCAGACGATATGCCATGGAAAATTGCTCGCCCTCGACATTGTAATAGCTGAAAGGTCCTTCGCCGAGAGTGTTGGTCGCACGGGTATAACTGCCTTTCAGAAGAGACTCTGCGGAGGGCTGGTACCCCATGACTTCATAGACACGATGCATGGCACCGACTTTGGGACCATATTTGGCCAGACGTGTTAACTCCTTATCGATTCCTACCCCCTGAGGAGCGTTTAGATCCATCAGGTAATCGACTTGTTCCTGCACGATTTGCTTGAGATACGGGTCGCCCGTTTCCTGATAAACAGTTGCCAGATTTTTTAACGAAGCGAAAGGACGCGTTCCCCGAAATGCACCTAATTGTCCGGAACGCCAGACCGTTTTTGCCGCTTCTCCGTAGTTCTCCAGCATCGTGCGCGCAGGACGATAATCGGAAGCGTAATACAAATACGCCAGAAAACGAATGTCCGTTCCTGATTGATTATGAAAAGCGGTGTTCCCTGCCCAGTACACAGGCGTGGTGCTGTAGGAATAGGCCCCTTTCATGCGCGGTGGAAGACGGCGCCCAATGACCAGGTCTTCAGGAAGGTCATCATAATGCACCATGGTAAGATCCAGTCGCTGACGAGAAACTTCTTCCGCGGCATCAAAATATTTGCGGTTTCCGGAACGCATGAACATTCGCCAGGAATGGGAATGAAATCCATAATCAATCACTCCCGCATAACGCGCCAGATACGGGTACCAGCGCCCTTCCAGTGGCCCGTCATTCGCAATGCGATACCAGACGTGTGGCCAGCTCCCGAAATCAAAAAATCCATAATCCCCCCATTGACGCCATACCTTCATGTGCTGATCAAACCAGGCTTCCATGAATGATTCCTGCTCAGGAAAACGTTCCGGATCGTAGGGACGATAACTTCCCATGGCTTCCGTTTTTCGAAGCCACCAGGGATCCGCGATCACAACAATCGGGTCTTGTACAGATTTTGCCCGAGAGGCCAGCACTTCCGCAGAAACAAGCCGATCCAATAAAATTCGAAAGTCATGACTCCGCGCTTTCCCCATGGCTTCCCCCTTTGCTTTCTCCGTATGCCCCATATAAAGCTGCGTCGTATATTCAGGATTATACCAGTCTTTCGGCAATTGTTCAATTATCGAAGCGGTTCGAAAGTCCATGAGTCGACCTGCGCGCCCGGACCAGAGTTTGAGGGTGATACTGTTGGTGTCTGTGGAAATTTCTTTTGGATAGGTTTGCCAGAAGTTGCGGAGGGCGAATCCGATGGTTGCATGAGCGGACTGGGTAGCGAGCCAGTTGGGGGCGAAAGTACCGGAGTGCAGGACTTTTTTTGAATTATCCCCATTTGTTGTCTGTGCGATTTCGAAATAGCTGTCTTTTTCTGGATCAGTTTTGGAGAAATAAAAACTGCGTTCCTGGAAGAGGGAAATTTCCCGGGAATTTTTTTCTAAGGGGATATTTTGGATGATGGGATTATCGAAAGATTCCTGGGTGAGGACATTTTGTGGGGAAAACCTGGGAGAGAACTGGAGGCGCATGCCATAGTCCTTGAACTGGAGATCTTCTGTGGACGTACTGAAGATGAGGGCGTGTTCGACTTTGACATCACTTTCTCCGGCTCCGAAGATCAGGCGGGTTTGATGGCGTGCGACATGGGTTCCGTCTTCTGTCGTGTACCAGCCTTCACGAAGAAAAACGGCACGGATCACGGGGCTTCCTTCTGTGCGTTCTTCATTTTCATTTTCATAAATGAGCTGTTGCGGAGTGGGGTCTGCTCCGATAGTCGCAAAGCGGTTTTGGGAATCGATCATATATAGATCGTTGCCCGCAGAGTTTTCGATCAGGCGTTCATCTTCCGAAAATTTTCCATCCTGGTTGAGGTCGAGAGCAGCCGATTGAATGAGTGCGCCATGATGTGGAAGAAAATATTCTGCCGGACCGGTGACGACCCGATACCCTTCCGGTTCACGCTGCACCTGAATGGATTCCCGGGAGGCGTCTGAAACAGGAGGTTCCGAAGCTGAGGGATCCCAGACGACCTGATAAGAGGTTTCGGAAGTGGTGTGAGATGCTGAAAAATCAATTCCGATCCAGCGGATCGAAGAAGATTCCGGCCAGCGGGTCATGACGCGTGCAGAACTGGGAACAAGCGTCCCATCCGCTGTCTGCACCTGGAACCCCACCGGAGACAACGCCGTATCCCGAGCCATAGGAATCGCAACAAACCGCGAAGACATCCCCGGATCCTCATGCCCACTGCTCAATAACGAAATAGTCTCTTTAGCCTCAATAACCCCACCTAAGGAAATACTTAGCCCCAAAAGAAATAGAAATTTTGCTGGAAGGAAGCGCATAGATACCAATGAATACCAATCTTTTGGAAACTGCAAGAAAATAACCTCAGAAAATACAAGAGAACCAGGAGCACAGAAAACATGGAATCACATTGGGGACTTTGGGGACTTTGGGCGCGCTATCGTGGTCCCAAAAGACAATGAACTAAAAACCTTAAAAAACAGGCCTCTGTGGCCTCTGTGGTTCAGATTTTTCCGTGTTTTCTGTGGAGGTGCGACAATTTGCCACATTCCCGGATTCAACAAATTGGGGCATAGTGGGGGTGAAATATGAAACACATAGCATTTATATCGGGTATTTTTCTTTTAGTGGGGAATATGGGGAAGGTGGAAGCCGGGGTGATTTCGGAGATTCCGGGGCCAGCAGATCAGGGAGGGATGGTTATGCCGATGGTTATGATTGAAGTTACTGGGGGAACGGCAGCGAATCCGACGGCGGGGGTTTTGCAGGTGAATTTTCATCCCATGGTCACTCCGGTTTTACGGCCTTTGACGGAATGGAGTCCTGGGGATTGGTTTGATTCGGAAGATGCCTGGAGTGGGAATTTGAACCCGGTGGATGGGTCAGTGCCGGGGATGCCTTCGGTGGATGCCGGGAATGGAGATTTATTTAATAATCAGTATGGTTTCATGTTCATGGCAGGAGGGATGATGGGAAATATTCCGACAGGGTATTCGCTTGGGCTGCGTCTACATTCTACCTCTTCACCTGATTTAAAAGCGTTTAACTATAGTGCTGGTGCAAACCGCTGGGATCAAGTGTGGGCAGGGGGAGAAGGCTCACAAGTCCTTTGGAATGGAGTCATGTGGCACCCTTACTTTACATTGGCACCGAATGCCGTGCCAGGGCTCTACAGTATGCAATTTGAAGTCTTTATAGCAAATGCAACTTTCACAACCGGGACCGGGGCTGCGGATTATACGACGGGCGCACAGAATGCGACAAAAAATGAGAATTTCACCTCAGCGTATATCACCTATCAGTTTGAAGTTATTCCGGAGCCATCGATGGGGATCCTCTTGCTGGCTGGACTGGGGATTTTAGTTGCATCTAATCAAAGGAGAAAACTTTCTGTTTGAATGGAGTCATTGTGAACGCAAAAAAATCAGCATTTACACTTATTGAAACGTTAGTGGTTGTACTCGTAATGGGGGTACTGGCCGGAATACTTTTTTCGGTAGTGAAAGGGGCGAAAGCGCGCGTTCAGACCGTCCAGTGTGCAACAAAAATGAAAGCACTGGGCTCCGCGATGTTGCTTTATGCAAACGAAAACTCCGGTGAGCTTCCACGGAGCTGGCACAGTGCCGGGGCGCATCATCAGCCAGGATGGGCAATGTCGATTGCCCCGTATCTGGATGTTTCGGAGGAGCAAATCACCAATAACTGGAGTGAAGTATTTAACCTTTATTTCCGATCCCCTGTGGATGTTTCAGAAAACCGTCCCCATATCTACAGCTATGCGATGAATGTGCATTTCGAACTGGATCCGGATAGCGATGATTATACCGGGTATCCGGAGGTCTGGAATCGATTGATACAGATCCCCAAACCTTCACGGACAATTCTGTTGGCGCAGACACGCCCAGTCCCCTACGGCGACCATCTGATGTCGCATATGTGGTCGCAAATCACAGCCGTTAAAAATGCGCTGAACTATAATGTCCATGGCGGAAAAGCAAATTACTTGTTTGTCGATGGACATATCGAAACGCTGAAAGTAGAAGCCACTTTTGACAGAACCGCAAAAATAAACTTCTGGAACCCTTCACTCGCAAAATAAATTCCACCTTTGCCAACGGGGACGTCGACGTTCCCAGAGTCATATCTTTTCTTATTGAATGGAAACAGGAAGGGTGCTATAAATGGTATCTAAAGGTATCTTTGATATCTTTCTTTCCCCTTTTTTTCAGAACGAATGACAGAAAGCTTATTCGAGTGGGGGGGAGGTTAAATTTTAATTTGACGAAGGAGAAACATGATGAGCTTGAGAAAAGGGATATTTTTGTTGGGGATGATGGGGATATTTGCGATGGGGGTCGTGAGGGCGGACAAACTTCCTATTGCGCTTGTGGGAGATGGGTATGGGGAGATGGAGATCAAGCATTTGATTAAAAATGTTTTTGATATCGAATTGGTATCGGAGCTTTACGAGAATCGCGGAGCGAACTTACCGGCATCTGAATTTGCGAATTACCGGTTAGTGATTATCGCGGGGATGTTATCCGAATTTACGTATAGTGCGGAAGACACGCATACGATTGCGGAGTATGTAAGGAATGGGGGGAGGCTTTTAATGATTCAGCAGGCACCCAAGAATTTTACGGTTTCGGAAGATGGAGTGGACCGGGGAGATAATTACATTTTTGGGCGAAGTTATTATCAAAGGGATGGAGTGGAATGTATGTTGTTGGATGCAAATTCCCCATTGCTGGAGGGGGTGTTTGATGCTTTCCCTGAGCCCTTCTGGCTAAATGGTTCTGTGCTTTTGAAAAGCCTGGAGTGGACTAGTCTGGTCGGAAATGAAAACTTTATTTTGGTGGGCGCGCGTGAAATGGAAAAAGGGAAAGTGTATTATCTGGGACATGAATCATTTCGATTAACGAGCAAAGCGAAACAAGAAGGTCTGGAAGATCAGGTGCAAGGGTGGTTTCGTTTGATCGTCAATATCATCCGTGATGAAAACGGAGATCTTTAATTAGTAATTAAGTGTAAGCTTTTAAATGGTCTGGGAAGGGGTGACCGGGGGTTGGTTTCCAGTCTGTTTCTTCCAGGATGGCGGAGATATCCACGAGGGAGGTGATTTCGTGTTTGGGTTTGCGGAGTTCGAGGTGGGAGTATTCGGCGTCGATAAGTTCCTGGACTGAGCGTTCGCTGAGTGGATCCGGGGCTGCGGGCATACGGACGCGGAAGCCGGGGATATCGGCGCGTACATAGGCTTCGACGAGGCTGACAATATCCTGCATGAGGAGGTAGCTGCAGAGTTGGGGGATATGGTTGCTGATCTGGCAGATACTTTCTTTTTCGCGTTCGGGTGGGTATGCATTTGGCGCATAGGGGTGGGTTCTGGGGATTTTGGGAAAGCGGAGTGCGACAGCAGACGGGATTCCCATTTTGACAAAATACTGGAGCATGACTTCGCCGAGTTGTTTGCTGAGTCCGTATGAATTGTAGGAATTGAAGGGAGAGTCTCCATCGGCAGGGAGGTAAGGAAAGGCAAGTCCGGTATTTTCGGTGCGAAACTTTCCTGCCCCGAGGACCGCGTGGATGGAACTTGCGAAAATGATTTTAGACACTTTATTTTCCAGAGCTGCCTGGAAAATATTCATCGTCATGGCGGTATTATCGATGAGTGCGGGTTGAGGAGAAAGAGATGCCACACTCCAGGGGATCACCGCGAGATGGATCAGCACATCACAACCTGCGATTGCAGCATACGCGGCACTGCTGTCTGTAAGGTCCAGAACAGAAACTGGCCCGGGCGTCTCGGGTCGGCTATTACGATCAGAAGCATGAACGGAATAACCCTTTTCCAGTAAATCTTTATACACAAGAGAACCGATATGCCCATTGGCACCAGTAAGTGCTATTTTCATAAGATAGTCGTTTTAGCTGAATTTCAGAAAGAGCACATTTTTTAGAAAATATTTTAAAAATGGCGGATAAAATCGCGAAGAAACTGGAGCCAGAGATAAAAAAGTCCTTTCCAGGAATACTGGATATGGAGAGGATCCATAGGTTTCAGGAGGCCGATCTGGAGGTTATGTTCAACTTGCTGACGGTGTTCAGATTCGAGAAATTCGGGAAGCTCTTCGGCATTGATGGAAACCAGATCGCAGATATCGATGCCATTTGCCAGGAGGAAATCAT
>CAKUMP010000047.1 GCA_934667795.1 uncultured Chthoniobacterales bacterium
GAGGTCTTCTGTGGTTAAGTACGTCACATGAAAAAACGGATTTTATCAGGAATTCAGCCTAGCGGGACGTTACATTTAGGGAATTACTTTGGAATGATGCGTCCCTCGATTGAATTGCAGAACGAGGGGGATGCGATTTATTTTATTGCGGATTATCATGCGCTGACCACGGTCCGTGACGCAAAGGCGCTCCACGAAAATTGCCGACAGGTGGCGATTGATTTCCTGGCATGTGGGCTCGACCCTGCGAAGGCCTGTCTGTTTCGTCAGTCAGATTTACCGGAAGTGACGGAGCTGACCTGGATTCTCAGTGTTATCACTCCGATGGGGTTGCTGGAGCGTTGTCATTCTTATAAGGATAAACTGGCTCGTGGGTTTTCTCCGTCGCACGGACTGTTTTCCTATCCTGTTCTGATGGCTGCCGATATTCTTTTATATGACAGCGATATTGTGCCGGTTGGAAAAGACCAGAAACAGCACCTGGAAGTAACTCGCGATATTGCGACCAAAATGAATGAAAATTATGGCAATCTTTTTAAATTGCCTGAACCCAGCATTCTTGAAGATGTCGCGATCATCCCGGGAAATGATGGCCTGAAAATGAGTAAAAGTTATCAGAATACGATAGACCTTTTTCTCGAAGAAAAGAAATTGCGAAAAGCGGTCATGGGAATCAAAACCGACAGCACCCCTGTTGAAGCACCCAAGTCGATTGAAAATTCTACGATTCTTACGCTGTACCGTCTTGTTGCTTCTGCAGACGATGTGCGCCAAATGGAACAGGACTTTCAAGCGGGTGGCTTTGGTTACGGAGACTTCAAACAACGCCTCTTCGAAGCTATCTGGAAATTTTTTGCTCCCATGCGGAAACGCCGTGAAGAAATTCTTGCGGACTCCGAATATGTCGATAACGTCCTGCGCGAAGGCGCCGAACGCGCGCGTGCTGTCGCACAAAAAACCCTCCAACGCGTTCGTAAAGCCGTTGGACTGTTTTAGAGCAATTTAAGTAAAACAATAGTCATTCGGCATTTTTTACCCGTTAAATTTTAAATTCCTGAAATTCAGCATTCCGTTTTCTGATGTGTGAATATCATTTTCTCCATCGTAAATAACCTGGGTGGACACCACATCGTCTCCCGCCACTTTACGGAAATAGTCCAGGTTTTTGACAAAACTCTTGGTAAAGGCTTTTGCAGACTTGATTTCGTAAGCAAACAGCTTTGTTCCTTTCTCTTCAATCAGATCCACTTCATTCTGCGACTTATCCCGATAAAAATACAGATTAGGTAATTTTCCCCGGTTATATCGGCTCTTAAAAAATTCCAATACCACCATATTTTCGAATAATGCTCCTCGCAAAGGGTGTGTCGCTAATTGCTGTTCATTTTCAATGCCCAAAAGAAAGCAGACCAAGCCAGTGTCGTAAAAATAAATCTTAGGCGATTTGACCAATCGTTTTCCAATATTTCTGAAAAACGGAGGTAGCCGGAAAAGGATATACGAGGCTTCCAATACACTCAACCATTCCTGAATAGTTGGCACTGAAACACCGATGGCATTCGATAACGCCGAGGCATTGAATTCCGTACCTGTTCTTCCCGCACATAGTTTCATAAATGCCTGAAAACAACTAAGGTTCTTGACATTCAATAACTGACGCACATCCCGCTCAACATAGGTATTGTAATAGTTTTGTGTCACATCCTGCACAGGTAGTTTTTTTGCCCACACAGCCGGATAACCCCCATTTAAAATCAAAGTATCAGTACGCTCTTTAATGGACTCTCCCAATTCATTTAAAGACAACGGTAATAAGGTCATTACCGCGGCTCTTCCTGCTAATGATTGCGTAATGCCCTGCAATAAGGAAAAATTGCTACTACCCGTCAATACAAATTTCGCATCAGGGTTTTCATCCACAACAACCTGAATATAAGAAAACAATTCGGGCAGATGTTGCACTTCATCAATAACCAATCCGTTGACATATTGTTCCAAAAATGCTTTGGGTGCAGTTTGAATTTGTTCTTTCGCTGTCAGGTTTTCCAGGTTGATATAATGATATTTCGGAAACTGATTCTTGCATAAAGAAGTCTTGCCAGACTGCCTTGGCCCAGTCAGTACAAGCACCGCATACAAATCCGACAAACGTATCAATTCATCACGTAACTGTCGTTCTATAAAATTTGTTTCTATTTTAGACATTTTTAAAGCTCAACTTTAAATTTGTCTAAAATTATCGTTTTCAAGACAATCAGTCAAATAAAATTGCTAGCCAGCCTATTTGCGGCGCCCCCAAATTGAAGCTTGAGTGCGCCAGTACACTCCAAATATCCAGGCTTCAGGACTGGGCGACACGTCACCGCACTCCTAAATTTTCCCAGCCTGCTTACTTTCTTCCCAGAGGCGGTCGAGTTCTTCCAGTGGAGCATCTTGCAGCGCGATTCCTCGTTCTGTTGCAAGAGCCTCTACCTTCCGAAACCGTTCAGAAAATTTGTCTGTCGCCTCCTGCAACGCAGCTTCCGCATTGACCTGAAGTTTACGCGCCAGATTCACAACCGAGAAAAGAACATCCCCGATTTCCTCCGTGAGACGCGCAGCGTCATTTCCCGTGATTTCCACTTCAACTTCCTTTAACTCTTCCCGAATTTTTTCCAACACCGGCCCCGACTCTTTCCAGTCAAATCCAACCTTGGACGCCTTATGTCCTACTTTTTGTGCACGTATCAGTGCAGGAAAATGTTTTGGCACGCCATCAATAGCAGATGTTCTGGAAGCTTTTTCTTTCTTTTTGACCGCCTCCCAGATCCCCAATACCTCTTCCGGGTTTTCCGCCTCCGCATCTCCAAATACATGAGGATGCCTGCGGATCAGTTTCTCTGTCAATTGTCCTGCAATTTCTTCAAACCCGTTTCCACCATTTTCCGAAGCAATCTCCGCGTGCATAGCAACATGCAAAAGCACATCGCCCAATTCTTCTGTCAAATGTGCTTCATCGCCTTCATCTATCGCTTCCAGAACTTCATAACATTCTTCAATAAGCAAAGGCTTTAAAGAATCATGCGTTTGCTTTTGATCCCAGGGGCACCCACCCGGTCCGCGCAAACGTTTTACCACTTCCAATAAACGATCCACATTTGATTGCATCTCTCATAAATCCAAACCCTTTCACGAAATGTCAAGTTTCAACCATTTACTATTTTTCGATTCCTACCACCAGTGTTTACGTCGAAAATAAATGGCCAGCCCCAGAGCCAATATAAACATCACCCCCAATACCCCAAGATATCCATACTCCCATCTCAATTCCGGCATGTTCCATTTACTCACACTCCCATCAAAATTCATCCCATACAGCCCAACTATAAAGGTCAGGGGAATAAAAATCGTCGAAATAATGGTCAATAAACGCACAATCTCATTCGTTCGATTCCCCATACTCGATAAATAAAAATCCATTAACCCCGCAAGCGTATCACGCAGCATTTCCAGAATATCAATAATCTGAATGCTGTGATCGTATAAATCCCGCAGGAAAACTTTTGTTTCCTTTCGTACAAGCCCGGAATCATCCCGCTGTAGTTGATTAATCATTTCCCGATTAGGCCAGGCTAAACGTCGTAGCTGAAGTAAAGTTCGTTTCCCCTGATGCAATGCTTTCAGCACGCGCCGTTCCTGACTTTCCAGCAATTCATCTTCCAGTTGATCAATATGTTCCCCCAGATCTTCCAGAACAGGAAAATAATGATCCACGAAAGTATCGATCAGCATATACGCCAGGTAATCATGTCCCATCTGCCGCGAGTACCCACGTCCCAGACGGATGCGTTTCCGGACAATCTCAAAAACTTCCTGATTGGAAGACTCTTGTATGGTGATCAGAAATTGATCGCTCAAAAAGAGACTGATCTGTTCAGAAACCAATATAGAGTTGGCATCCGAAACAATCATGTGTGTGACCAGATAACAATGATCCTGATAAGATTCCAGTTTTGCGCGCTGATGTGTATTCAGTACATCTTCCAGTGCTAAAAGGTGCAGCCCGAAATGTTCTCCCATTTGTTGCAGTTCTTGCACATCCTTTACATTTTGTATGCCTGCAATATGAATCCATTTTATCCACTCCCCTTCTCGCTGGGGAAACACTTCTTCCATTCGTTCGCAGACGCATTCCTCGTATGCGTCCTCATTATATTCGGTTAACGTAATCTGAAGTGTGCTGCTCGCATCTGTGGGAGCAGGTACTAACGAGGCCGGAGGCAACCCGGGAGATTTATGACGTCTCTTCTTTTTGGAAATTCTGACTGGAGATATCTTCACCTGCACCTCCTGATTTCCATGGCGTTACAAACGCTCATTTCCCTTTCCATAAGGCGGCATCCAGCGTCGCAATCAAATGCCCAATCACACTTAAAAGTCCAAAGGTAATCACCCAAATCACAATCGATAATACAAAATAAAAAATTGCTGCTAATACACGTCCCTGCAACAACTGTCCCAGGCCAGGAATAAAAAAACTGGCTAATGCTGCAATCACATTTCCTGCGCTTCCTCTTGCCATATCTTTATAGTATAGACCGTTTTAGTTTCATTTTCCAGAAAAATCGCTCCCCCCTGGGAGCGCCGATGTCCCCGTCGGCTAAGAGAACCACGAATCTACATGAACCCTGTCACTTTCGATATTGAAATTATTTCAGGAAAGTAGGCAGAAACTGTAGTAACGTTTTTGAGTTAGCAACATTAAAATCTGTACCATAAATATCTTTCACAAAATCCACCACCTCCATATCCTGAATCTCATCGAACTCCCAACGTGAATTCATATCTGCGCGCCGCAATTCTCTCAAAACATCCTGTTGGGTCCACGCATCATCACATATCTGGACCTCATCAATGGCACCCTGGTAATAATTCCATGAGCTTCTTCCAATCAAAATTGAAGTGATATTTAAATGTTGTGTCCAATAGCCTGAGTTAACTCCCGTGGTACTCGCAAGGGTTCCGTTAAGATAAATTTTTACGCCTGTACCATCTTGCGTAATGACTAAATGATTCCACCCCCCTGTCTGGACGCTATTCGTCGTCGTCTGGGTTACTTTCACCACATTTTCATCTTCAATGAGGAAGAAAATGCGTCCATCTGCTTTTTTTCTTACAAGCAGAAAATCATAATAGCCATTTTCCCGGATATTCATTAAATCCCCATCGGCAGAGCCATCCGGTTTAAACCATAAAGAAATAGTCCCCTGTGTTGTCGCGAACTCCTGACCGGAAACCGGACGCACATACTGGGTAGTTCCATCAAATGTGGCAGCCGCATCCACTTTCCCATCTCTTACCGTATCTGCAGTAAAAGCAACATATTGTTCTTCTGCAGAACTGAATGTCCAATGGGCTATCGTTGTTCCTGCAGACGATACAGGCACTTGGTACTCTGCTAACACATCTTCCTGAGATAGCCCTGTTGAATAAAAAGTAATCCCGTCCATTCCGCCTTTAAAATTATAATTCCAGGTGCTGGAACCAATCCGCATCGATTTAATATTTAAATGCCCCGTCCAGAAATCGGAGTTTGTTCCTGTTGTGTTCTCAAGCACTCCATTAAGATAACTTTTCACACCCGTACCATCCTGCGTAATCGCTAAATGATTCCATTGTCCAACCTGTATCGCATTTGCTGTGCTTACACTGACTTTCGCAACATTATCATCTTCAATTAAAACATGAATCCGATTATTGCCGAGTTTTCTTACCAGCAGAAAATCGTTATAACTATTTTCCTGAATATTGATCAGATCCTGCACCGTCGAATCATCAGACTTGAACCACAATGTAATCGCTCCGTTCTCCGAGGCATAATCAGGACTTACTCCTGGAGACAAATAAGTAGTTCCATCAAATTTTAAATATCTTCCATTTCCGTTGGAATAAGCTTCCGTCTCCATAAACAAAGCACAATCACGAAAATGCCCGGATGTGTCTTTTGTAGAAACAGAGGCAATCATGTCCCAAAGAGAGTCTCGCAGCAGGGCCATGTCAGAGGAAAACTCTGCCCAGTGCCCATACCCACCCGTCAGTAATGCTGAACTCAGCCCATAAGGACCATGTCCCGGAAATCCTGGCGTATAACCCACGCGATACCACCCATTCGTACCATCCATATAATTGGAAACTTTTGGCCGGGTAAGATCTTTGTTAAAAACGCCGTAAACAAACTGATTGGCTAATTGCTGCATCGTTGTCATCCCGGGGAATGTCTGACCTGTCACGTTGCGATTGCGGTACAGCGTGCCAAAAACATCCACAAACCTGCGCGCATGGCTGATGTCCCACCCTACATTACTACCGGGCTGTTCGGGTTGCCCAAGCGGGCTGGTTGCTCCGGTGTAACCACTATAAGCATGTGTATGATAGTCATCCCAGATCCCTCGATCAAAATTAAGACCTGTTGCGGAAGCTCCAGAAAAATTTGTAAGTGCAGATGTGGTCATGCGTTGTTGGATAAGCGTTGTCGCAATGGAAACATAATCCAGAAACGCCTGCTTTTTTGCGGAAGCCAGAGGAACTGCGGAAGAATCTTTTTCATGCGCGGCCAACATCTCGACCACTCCTGCTGCAATCCATAAATCGGTATCTGTGACAGAATTTAAATACAAGGGTGATGAAGGGAAATCCAGGTCTCGTTTTTTCTCCAAAAATGCTTGATGATTATGTAATCCCACAGGCCCACCCCACCCCCTGACCTGAAAAATTCCATACATCGAAAAGACCCAACGCTCGTAATGATCTGTTAAAATGACAGATGGATATTGGGCCAAAAATGTATTCATATTGGCTGTCCTGCTGGCAGCAGGAATATCCAGAATGGCATGACACATCCGCGCTGCTGCATATAGAAACTGCGAGGAATGCAAAACGGACTCCGAGCCGATCATGATGCCATCCACATTTTTAGCAGGTCCCAACCACATTCTTGCGGGAGTTTCTAACGGATGCACCGATTCTCTCGGAAACCCCGGCCAATAAAAATAAATGCGCTGGGACTGTAAGGTCAGATAGTCATAGGGAATCAAATATAATTCAGCCAGGCTATCCAGATATGCGATGTTTTGCGTTTCTGCCGCCATGTCCAATAATGGCGCTGTCTCAATCTGGACATAATAGAGACCATCCGTTTTTTCCAGATCCATCTGAGAAATCAATGCATCCTGGTGCACTTGTTTTCGTTGCTCCCAGATATTATTCAGGATGATATCAATTTTTAATGCATCAGCCGAATGAAGAATCGGGATCACTGGTAATGACAGGAAAAACGCACAGCCAAAAACACATAATTTAAATGAGTATGGGGGCATAAAAAATGAGATGGTTTATATAATCATAATTTACCCCTCATTATTTTTCAAATTAAAAACCTGAAGAATCGATTTTTAAAAAGTGAGCGTCCCGGTGGTGGTGCCAAGCTGGGAAACGGCGTTGATGGTTTTATAAAAGGACGTGGAAGGCGATGCGTGTGAAGAAAGTGAAATGTAAGATTCCAAAACACGTTGAACATCCTGCACAGATTCATTGACGAATTCGATTCGGAAATTTCTAAGCCCCTGTTGGACAAGTGGCTGGAAGAAGGAGGCTCCTGTTTGCGCTTTCCCGTTAAACAGCGTATTCCGACACCCTACATCTGCTTTCAACGGGTGCAGCATCCCCACGCGATCCCGTAACTGCACATCAAACTTTTCACAAGGCCGGCCACATGTCGTGTAGTCAGAGCCATTCGAAAGAAATGCTGCAAACACACAATGCTCCATGTGAAACATCGGCATGTGCTGATGAATCGTCAACTCCAGTTGATGCGGAGGGAATTTCTGAATAAAGGACAAAACCTGGGAAATGTTTAAATCATAAGAAATGGTCAACCTCTCCAGTCCACAATGCAGAAAAAAAGCAGCAGAAAGCGGATTTGCAACATTCAAGGAAAAATCGCCAATTTTGTGCAAAGAGGAATTCTGAAAATAAGAAATGGCTCCCAGATTACGGATCAGAACTCCATCCGGTTTGGCAGATTCCAGGAGTTTGAAATACCCGGCTTCTCCTGCTTTCTGGATACGTGGGGTCGCAAGAAATGTGCGAGGTGAAGTCGGCAATGCACGAATGACTTCCAGGCAATTTTTATAAAGACGAATATCTTCAAAATCGAGGATCACTTCACGAACAGCCGGATTCGAAGCAACCGCAAGTGCCTGTTCCTGGTTGCGCACAAGACATCCCCAATTCAATTCCTTCGAAACAGCAGTCTCTAAATTTTCCTCAGGAACATCCAAAGAAATTTTCTCCAGAAATTGAGAGTAGCATTTTTCCGCACGAGAAATATCCGGTACAGAAATGGTCTTCTGCATAGTTTCAAACTGGTGTTGCACCTGACGTCGTAAGCGATTGAGTTCACTTATGGGTAAAATAGATGGTTCTTCTATATTAAAAATAAGCGACTCAAGAAAATAAGGGGACTGACTGAATTTGCTCAGATGTTCCGTGACCCGTTCTGCTGTCAGTGGGTAATTCCGTGCCGCTTCCAATACCATGCCAGATTCGACCTGGACTGTTTGCCCGACTGATGAAGCTGCAATTTTCAGTGGTTGGCCTGGGCGGCCATTCAGCACCATTGTGATACCCATCGATTTTTTTACGGGAGGCTCGGAGACAAAAGATTTGCGCAATTTTTGTTCAAGATGTGGGTCATGCGTTTTCCATATCCGGCTGCCGACAGGAATTTTTTTAAAATCGATATGGTTGGATTTAAAATAAAACCGGGAATGGCGAATCTGGTAAATCCGTCCCCCCTGTTCATAGTTCGTATCCCCTCCGGTATCAATTGCAATTCCATCTCCTGGGGCCAGCGGAATTTCAGGAGTAAACTCAAGATAATCTTTCCCAACTGCAGTGACAGTCCCGGCAAAGGGGCCTCGCTTTTTTCCAAATCGAGCAGGCACCAGCTTCTGATGATCCACCCCGTGCATCCATCCGGAAAATAGTCCGCGAGAAAAAGTCATTTCCAATTGATAATAGTCTTCCGGCGTCACCGCCTCATTTGCACCTGTCATCGCCTGATCAATTGCTTTCCGATAGACTTGTGTCACCGCCGCAACATATTCAGGCGATTTTAAGCGTCCTTCAATTTTAAAACTTTTTACTCCCAGTCGAATCAATTCCGGCACCTCATGTACCGCCGCTAAATCCTGCGGAGATAATAAATAATGACGCCCATCCAATGGCACTGTCGCACCATCCACGACTAATTCGTACGGCATCCTACAGGCCTGAGCGCACTCTCCACGGTTCGCGCTTCTTTGTCCCAGTGATTCGGAAGTCAAACATTGCCCCGAGTAGGCCACACAAAGTGCTCCATGTACAAAAACTTCAATGGGCACAGATGGATCAAATTTCGCAAGTTCCCGTAAGGAGGTCTCACGCGCAAGAACTACACGCGAAATCCCAAGCGAGGTCGCGAACTGCACCCCTTCAGGCGACGTAATGGTCATTTGCGTAGAAGCATGTACCTCCACCTCCGGAGCAATCACTCTGGCCAGTTGTACCAACCCAATATCCTGAACAATAATCGCATCCACTTTTGCCGCACGAATCACTTCCAGCTCGCGGGCAGCTGCTTCCAGCTCATCCGTAAACACCAAGGTGTTAAATGCCACAAATCCACGCACCCCACGCGCATGCAGGTAACGCATCACATTTGGCAGATCCTCTTCCGAAAAATTGTCTGCTCGCATGCGCGCGTTGAAACGGGGAAGCCCAAAATAAACCGCATCCGCCCCATTGGCGACAGCAGCCTTCAAGCACTCCCAATTCCCAGCAGGCGCCAGTAGTTCCAGATCAACCATTTTTCCCATTTGCCCGGAATATAAAAGTGAAAAAAGCCGCCGTCAAAAAAAATCCTTCCTCAAAACAAAAATAAATGGTGCAAAAAATTCACACAAAGAAAATTATAAATTCCTCTCCTCCAAAAAATTCTTGAATATCTATCCATTCAACACCTCTTATTCTGTTTTTTCTTATTTTGGACAAGGGTGAAATAATTTATATTTAAACTATTGCCATCTCCTTTCCGAACACCTATAACATATTTTGTCACATGTTATTTTTATTTAATTCACCCATAAGTTCCAACATCCCACCTCATGAGCAAACTACATTTTCTTCCTTGTCTGGATTCCAGCGAGATGGCAACAGCCCGCAAAAATGAATTATACATTTCCGGGGGAGCTGCGATCGCTCTTGGTCACTCCGCCGTTGAAGCAGCTCAAGGTGGATATTATTATCTCAACAAAACATTCCAGAAAGTTGACTGGAAAGACAAGGTTCTGGCAGCCTGTGCATCCAAGATCAGCATTCATCCAGACGCGCCCCTGCCTTCTGGTGATTCCCAGACATTCGAAACGACCCGCATCCAGGTCAGCAATGAAACCACACTAGGAGCGGCACGGCGTCTTATGGAACAAGGATTGCGCCCACTTGCTTTGAACTTCGCAAATGGAATCCTCCCTGGGGGAGGATTCCTGCATGGAGCGACCGCACAGGAAGAAGCACTTTGCCGATCCAGCGCGTTGTATGAAACGTTGAGAGACGATCCGATGTATCAAGCTCATAAAAAGCGCAGCCTGCCGGATTCCAGCGATTGGGCAATTTATTCTCCCGATGTTCCTGTTTTTCGGGAAGATGACGGCACCGAACTTTCACAACCCTATCTTTTGAGTTTCATTACCTGCGCAGCGCCATACGCGCCCACGGTAGGCCAGCCACTCTCCGGAGATCTGCTGGAAACACGCATTCAACGCGTTCTCGCTATCGCACACGCATACGGCTACACTACACTCGTACTCGGTGCATGGGGCTGTGGGGCTTTCGCAAATGATCCCAAACGTACCGCTATGGACTTCCGAAAAGCTTTGGAAACAACTTTCGCCGGAAAATTTTCTGATGTCGTCTTTGCTATTACCGACTGGTCCCCCCATAGAAAATTTCTGAAACCATTCCAGGACGTTTTTACGGAGTAACATTGCTATCCCAATATTTCACACAAAGATGTTCTTATCGGTAATCCCGGCATGTAGCCCCATACGGATGTCGTTTCCTGTCGGACTCTGATACAACCGTAAATCAAAATGGCTGGCCACAGCAATCAGGTGATCAAAAATATCTGATTGAATGGCTTCATGCTGGACCCAGCGAATATCGTCAGTAAAGCAATACACTTCCAACGGTAACCCACGTTCATCAGGCGCTAACTGACGCACAATAAGTGTCATATCCTGACGGATCAATGGATTATTTCTCAAATATGCTTCGATATATGCGCGATACGTTCCAATATTGGTCAGGCGACGTCCATTAATGCCTGACTCTTCTGTCGATTCAAAATGATGCTTTTTATGCCAGGCATCCAGTTCCTGTGCCTTTTTTTCAAAATAATCTTTTAAAAGAATAAATTGCTGCAGATGTTTTTTTAATTTTGGATCCATCAAACGAATGGAGTCCAGATCAATATATAATGATCTTTTGATACGTCTGCCGCCTGATTCGATCATTCCCCGCCAGTTTTTAAATGAGTCGCTGATCAATGCATAAGTCGGGATGGTGGTACGGGTTTTGTCCCAGTTTCGGACTTTAACAGTCGTGAGTGCAATTTCTTCCACATGTCCATTAGCATCGTATTTAGGCATTTCAATCCAGTCACCCACTGCAAGCATTCGGTTACTGACTAATTGGATTCCTGCTACAAACCCCAGAATCACGTCTTTATAAACCAATAACAAAATTGCCGAAATGGCACCCAACCCACTGAAAATAAAGACCGGAGAACGGTCGATCAAAATAGAAACAGCCAGAATTAAAGCTGCCAGAGCAATGACAATTTTAAAAACTTGCGCCAATCCGGTAATCGGCATTTCCTTCGACATGGAAAGCTTGTCATACAAACGGACGAAACCGTTGATTAAGGCATATGTCACAAAGACCGAGATAATTAACAGATAAAGTAATGTAATGACATTAAGAGCTCTTTCGCCTTCCGTGCCATGAATCCCCAAAAAGAGAGGAGCACTCCAATACAGAAAAATAGCAGGGACTAAATG
>CAKUMP010000048.1 GCA_934667795.1 uncultured Chthoniobacterales bacterium
ATGATACCGCTTCGGCTGTGAAAGAAGTAAAAGCCGGTCGTGTGGAATTTAAATTGGATAAAAATGCGAATATCGCATTATCCGTCGGGAAATTATCTTTCGATGTAAATGCTCTCGCGGAAAATGCTTCTGCTGTGATCGACGCAGTGGCTAAATCCCGCCCAGCATCTGCAAAAGGAACTTTCATTCAAAACGTGACGCTGACAGCGACAATGTCCCCGGGAATTACCCTGGATCAAGTCAGTTACGCACGCAGTTAATCATCACCTTCAACAAATATAATCGGAAATGAGACCAGAAAAAGCATCTATAGTTGCGGATATCGTAACGAAGCTTGAATCTTCGCCCTATTTGCTGGTGGTGGATTATGCAGGCTTGAATGTTGGACAATTCTCGGAATTACGGAGCCGGCTGCGTGCAGTTGGCGCGGAATGCCGGGTAACAAAAAACACTTTTTTGAAACGTGCGGCTAAAGAAGGAGGATTACCTGACTTTTCCGCGGAATTAACCGGGCAGACCGCCATGGTGGTAGGAGAAAGCGATGTTTGCGCTGCCGCCAAGGTGTTAAAAGTATTTGCCTCTGAATTTGAGAAGCCTACCGTAAAAGTAGGGGTCCTGGATGGTGCCCCATTGACTGCGGAAGAAGTCGGAAAACTGGCAGACCTGCCACCACGCGAAGTTTTGCTGGGCAAATTGCTGGGCGTGCTTCAGGCACCAGCCAGCCAGTTGGTACGTTTGCTGAACGAACCTGCCGCAAGCCTCGCCAGAGTTTTGCAGGCAAAAGCAGACCAGGGATAATCCCGGACCTCATTACAGAGAATACACAAACCGAAATAAAACACTTTTTACGTTTGTTTCCACAACGGAGCAAACCAAAAAATTTGCGGGATAATGGAAGCCGTATCCTGCGAGGAAAATAAAAAAACAGGTTCCTCATCGGGCTGACAGCTGTCAGCCTCAAATGCCCGGAGGCTTCGGGGCGCGATGATACCAAAAAAACATATTATGGCAGACTTAGATAACATTATTGAAAGCCTCAGCAATTTAACCGTAATTGAAGTTGCTGACCTGGTAAAACAACTGGAAGAAAAATGGGGCGTAAGCGCCGCAGCACCTGTGGCAGTCGCAGCCGCTGGCGGTGGCGGAGATGCCGCTGCAGCAGCAGAAGAAAAATCTTCCTTTGATGTGGTCCTCGTGGAAGCGGGCGCAAGCAAAATCAACGTGATTAAAGAAGTTCGCGCTGCTGTCGCAGGTCTTGGACTTGCTGATGCGAAAGCATTGGTCGAAGGTGCTCCAAAGACTCTGAAAGAAGGCGTGAGCAAGGAAGAAGCAGAAGAATTGAAGAAAAAGATCGAGGCCGCTGGCGCCAAAGTCGAAATCAAGTAAGTTTTTCGGTTTTTATAAATTGAAATCTTATCCGGATTCACCTCTGGCAAGAAAAAAAATTCTGGCAATGTGAATCCGGATAAGGTAACTTACGCGTCCACCTTGGTCCACCTTTTAGGTAGAGTAAAAAACGAATAAAACAGATAAAAACAAATTAAGTTCATTTAAATAGATCCGAAATTGCACATTATAAAGAGGATAATGTGCAACTTCGGGTTTATTTGTCTTTTGAAGTCAGTGGGAAGGATTAGATAAAATATCTGATGTTCTCTCTGGATTCGAAAGAAAAAATAGATCCGGAAAATTTATTAGGTCGAATCCGGTTGGATGGGAATGACTCTCGTTTAACCCGGCGGCCATAAAATCCGATACCAACGAGCAGCACCCATGTCAGAACGACTTTATTTCGGTAAACTTAAGGAAGCGATTGAGCCACCCAATCTCATTGAGGTACAGTTAGATTCTTATGTAGATTTTCTACAGTTGAATGTGCCTCCGGCCAAGCGGGAAAACGTCGGCCTACAGGCCGTTTTCCGGGAGGTTTTTCCAATCCATAGCTACGATGAAAAAATCGTACTGGATTTTGAAAGTTATGAGATAGGGGAGCCCAAAATGTCCAGTCTGGATTGCCAGCGGGAAGGGGAAACCTATAGCGCACCTTTACATGTGACATTTTCCTTAAAAGAAGAAAAAGGAATTAAGGAAGAAAAAGTGTACATGGGGGAAATTCCGCTCATGACGCTTCAGGGAACTTTTGTGATTAATGGAGCGGAGCGTGTGGTGGTGAGCCAGTTGCACCGTTCTCCAGGGATTTGTTTTGAATCCACAAAACATGTGAACGGAAAAGAACTGTTCAGTTTCCGGATTATTCCGGATCGTGGATCCTGGCTGGAAGTGCAGTTTGATACCAGTGACCTTTTATACATTTATCTCGACCGCCGGAAACGCCGTCGTAAATTCCTGGCAACGACTTTCCTGCGTGCAGTTGGCTACGGCAGCGATTTAGATATCATTAAGTTATTTTATGATGTTGAAACTCTGAAATTGAGTGAAAAGCTGAAGGAAGAAGAAATCAGTACGAAGGTGTTGATTGATGATATCCGGGATGGCGACAAGAGAGTTGCGGTGGTCTTTGAGCCACTGACCAAAGCAACGATCCGGGAAATCATGGAGCTTGGAATCAAGAGTGTTAAAGTGGTGGATACCGCGGGAGATGACACGATTATCAAGTCCCTGAAGAAAGATCCGGCTGAAAACGAAGAGGATGCACTGAAGAAAATTTACGAAAAATTGCGTCCTGGGGATCCACCTACGACGAATAATGCGCGTGGGTTATTAAAGCGTTTGTTCTTTGATCCGAAAAAATACGACCTCGGACGTGTGGGACGTTACAAGATCAATCAGAAGCTGACGATTGATGTGGATCTGGCGGAACGCGTATTGACGAAAGAGGATTTTGTGGCCGCCATGAAATACCTGATCGTCTTGCGTCGCGGAGAAGGGATTCTGGATGATATTGATCACCTGGGAAGTCGCCGTGTCCGTACGGTTGGAGAATTGCTCTCGAATCAGTGCCGCGTGGGATTGGCAAGAACAGAACGTGTGGTAAAAGAGCGCATGACAACCCTGTATGATGGGGAAAATGCGAATTTGCTGCCGCAGAAACTGATCAATCCGAAAGCATTGAGTGCGGTGGTACGGGATTTCTTCGGACGTTCTCAGTTGAGCCAGTTTATGGATCAGACCAACCCTTTGGCAGAATTGACGCATAAGCGGCGTTTATCGGCATTGGGACCTGGTGGGTTAAGCCGGGATCGTGCAGGGTTTGAGGTTCGCGACGTGCATCCTTCTCACTATGGACGAATTTGTCCCATTGAGACTCCGGAAGGTCCGAACATCGGATTGATCAGTTCCATGAGTACGTATTCCAGAATCAATGATTTTGGATTTATCGAAACTCCTTACCGCAAGGTGGAAAACGGACGGGTTACGGAAATCGTGGAATACCTGACTGCGGACCAGGAAGAACATTATATTGTTGCTCAGGCGAACGCAGAAATTGATGAAAAAGGAAATTTCCTTGATGAAAAAGTTTCTGTTCGTTTCCGTGGTGACTTTTTGGAAATGGAACCGGAAAAAATCCATTACATGGACGTTTCTCCGAAGCAGTTGGTGTCGGTTGCGGCAGGATTGATTCCTTTCCTGGAGCATGATGATGCGAACCGTGCCTTGATGGGATCGAACATGCAACGCCAGGGAGTTCCTTTGCTGCGCAGTGAAGCTCCATTGGTGGGAACCGGACTGGAAGGAAAAGTAGCTCGCGATTCCCGTGCGGTGATCATTGCAGAAGCAGATGGGATTGTGGCCTCTGTGACAGCAGACATGATTATTGTCACGAAAGATGGACAACTGCCGGAAGGCAAGAAAAAGCCGATTTCGAATGTGGAAGAAGGTTGTTATTTCTACGAACTTCGGAAGTTCATGCGCTCCAATGCTGGAACCTGTATGAACCAGAAGCCGATTATTCGGAAGGGAGAGCCGGTCAAGAAAGGACAGGTCATCGCTGATGGTCCTAACACCGAAAACGGGGAACTCGCACTTGGCCGAAATGTGCTGGTCGCATTTATGCCATGGAATGGGTATAACTTTGAAGACGCGATTTTGATTTCCGAAAAAGTGGTGAAAGAGGATATTTATACCTCCATCCACATTGACGAATTTGAAATCGGCGCCCGTGATACGAAGCTGGGACCGGAAGAAATTACCCGTGATATTCCAAGTGTCGGAGAAGACGCTTTACGGAATCTGGGACCTGATGGGGTGATCCGCGTGGGTGCGGAAGTCAAACCCGGAGATATCCTGGTTGGGAAAATTACTCCAAAAACCGAAACAGAACTTGCGCCTGAAGAACGGTTGCTGCGCGCAATTTTCGGTGATAAGGCTGCAGACGTAAAAGATACTTCCCTCATTGTTCCTTCCGGAACATACGGGATTGTGATGGACGTCAAAGTGTCTTCCAGAAAGGAAATCACTCGCCAGAAACTGACTCCAACCGAAGCGAAAAAGCAGACGAAAACGATTGGTGACGAATACAAGCAGAAGAAAGCGGAATTGCATGAGCAATTAACCGAAGCACTTTCTAATATCCTGTTGGGAGAAAAAATTCCTTTGGATGTTGTGAATGCGGAAACCGGAGAAATCATTATTCCTGCAAACCGTAAGATCACGAAAACCCTGCTGCGTCGTCTGGCGGAAGATTACGATCATATCGAAATCGATCCAAGCCCGATCCGTAATAAAATTGACGATATTATTCGTTCGTTTGAAGGCAAGTTCCAGGAATTGGATCTGGATCGTGACCGGCAGATGGATCGTCTGGAAAGTGGAGATGATGTGGATCCCGGCATTATCAAACAGGTAAAAGTTTACATTGCGAGCAAGCGTAAACTGAGCGTGGGAGACAAGATGGCTGGACGACACGGAAACAAAGGGGTGGTTGCAAAGATTGTCGCGGAAGAAGATATGCCCTTCCTGGCAGATGGAACTCCCGTGGATATCGTGCTGAACCCACTTGGGGTGCCTAGCCGAATGAACGTCGGACAGGTGCTGGAAACACACCTCGGTGTCGCAGCCAAGGCGTTAGGTTTCAAGGTCGCTACTCCGGTCTTTGACGGGATCAGCGAAAAACGCATCCGTGAATATCTGGATGAAGCCAAGGAAGTGGACGGCTTTACCTGGACCAACGAAACAGGGAAATCCTACCTCTATGATGGCCGTACCGGCGAGCGTTTTGATCAACGCGTGGTTGTAGGGTACATTTACATGTTGAAACTTGGCCACCTGGTAGCAGATAAGATTCACGCCCGTGCGGTAGGTCCTTACTCGCTGGTGACTCAGCAGCCACTGGGAGGAAAAGCCCAGTACGGTGGACAACGGTTTGGAGAAATGGAGGTGTGGGCACTGGAAGCTTATGGCGCCGCTTATACCTTGCAGGAACTTTTAACTGTAAAATCGGATGACGTTCAGGGCCGTACGCGCATTTATGAATCGATTGTGAAGGGAGATAACGCGCTCGAAGCCGGAACTCCTGAATCATTCAACGTTTTGATCAAGGAAATGCAAAGTCTGGGTCTGGATGTCAAAGTCGGAAGCAGAGTAAATCAGCAGAACACTGTGGAAGGAATCGTTTAATCGGTTTCACCCGTCACATAAGAAAAGATAGATAATTATATGAACGAACACAATCTTCGCGAAAATTTCGGGGAAGAGCGCTCGGTTGGATTTGATGAAGTAGCCATTACGGTTGCTTCAGCAGAAACAATCCGTTCGTGGAGCAAGGGGGAAATCAAGAATCCTGAAACCATTAATTACCGGACATTTAAACCGGAAAAAGGTGGTCTCTTTTGTGAACAGATTTTTGGGCCTACCCGTGACTGGGAATGTTCCTGCGGGAAATACAAACGGATTAAACATCGGGAAGTGATCTGCGACCGTTGCGGAGTGGAAGTGACTCTGTCGCGTGTACGCCGTGAACGCATGGGCCATATCGAATTGGCGGTGCCGGTTTCCCATATCTGGTTTTACAAATGTATGCCCTCCCGCATCGGCTTGATGCTGGACAAGAGTAGCCGTGAGCTGGAACGCGTGATCTATTATGAAGATTATATCATGATCGATCCCGGCAGCGCGACCGGATTCCAAAAAGGAGACTTGATTGACGAAGCGAAGTTTCGCGATCTCCAGGCAGAGTACGGAGATGATTTCAAAGCCGGAATGGGCGCGGAAGCGATCAAGGAATTGCTTGCCCGTATTGATTTGAATCAGTTGCAGATTGAGCTGGAAGAGGCGATGCTTAAAACCGGTTCCAAGCAGGTTCGCAAAAAACTGGCGAAACGCTTGAAACTTGTTCAAGGCTTTATTTCTTCCAGAACCCGTCCGGACTGGATGATTCTGGAAGTTTTACCCGTGATTCCACCGGACCTTCGTCCTCTGGTTCCTTTGGAAGGTGGACGTTTTGCAACCTCCGATCTGAACGATTTATACCGCCGGGTGATCAACCGTAATAACCGCTTGAAAAACCTGTTGCAGTTGAAAACGCCGGACGTGATTATCCGAAACGAAAAACGTATGCTGCAGGAAGCTGTGGATGCGTTATTCGATAACGGACGTCATGGCCGTGCGGTCACAGGCGCAGGCAACCGTCCGTTGAAATCCTTGAGCGATATGCTGAAAGGAAAGGGCGGACGTTTCCGTCAGAACCTGCTTGGAAAACGTGTGGACTATTCCGGACGTTCGGTGATCGTGATTGGACCGGAATTGCAGTTGCACCAGTGCGGCCTTCCAAAGAAGATGGCTTTGGTTCTGTTCGAACCATTTATTATTCGCCGTCTGAAAGAAAGAGGACATGTGCATACGGTACGGAGTGCGAAGCGCCTCATTGAGCGCCAGACTGCGGAAGTATGGGATATTCTGGAAGAAGTCACGAAGGGGCATCCAGTGATGCTGAACCGTGCGCCTACTCTGCACAGACTTTCGATTCAGGCATTTGAACCGATTCTGATTGAAGGGGAAGCGATTCGTATTCACCCGTTGGTGTGTACTGCTTACAACGCGGACTTTGATGGTGACCAGATGGCGGTTCACGTTCCTTTGTCTGTGGAAGCACAGTTGGAAGCGCGCTTGCTCATGCTGGCGCCTAACAACATTTTCACTCCATCCAGTGGAAAACCGATTACGACACCTTCACAGGATATTACACTGGGATGTTATTATTTAACCCAGAATCCTCGTCGCTTTAATGCCAAGAACCAGGAGGATGCTGAAAAACGCTTGATCCTTTTCCGTTCGGTCGCAGATGTCGAGATGGCATTGAATGAAAACGCGGTTGGAAAACATGACTGGGTGAATTTTGTGAACCCGGATTATGGCCAGGATACGGTTTTCGGGGATAAAGAAAATAAAATCATCAAAACCACCGCAGGTCGGATCATTTTCAATGAAATCTGGCCGGACGCTTTAGGCTTTTATAATAAAACGGCCGGGAAAAAACAGTTAAGTGAGCTGATCTGGAATTGTTACCAGGTGACGGGTCAGAAAGAAACGGTCGATGCCTTGGACCGCCTGAAAGCATTGGGCTTCCGGGAAGCAACCCGTTCCGGAATTTCGATCGGGATTGTGGATATGATCATCCCCGACGAAAAGAAACTGGAGCTGGAAAAAGCTTATCAGCAGGTGGACTTGGTGGACCGTCAGTATCGTCAGGGGATTATTACTCCAGGAGAGCGGCATAATAAAATTATTGATATCTGGACTCATGCAGGGGATCAGATCGCAAGTGCGCTCTCCCGTACGATTGAGTACAACGAAAACCAGGATGAATTTAACCCGCTGCACTTGATGGTGGATTCCGGAGCACGTGGTAACCGGGCACAGATCAAACAGTTGGCGGGTATGCGCGGATTGATGGCAAAACCATCCGGAGAAATTATTGAAAGCCCGATTACGTCGAATTTCCGTGAAGGTCTGACGGTGTTGGAATACTTCATTTCGACTCACGGTGCCCGTAAAGGTCTGGCGGATACAGCATTGAAAACGGCAGACTCCGGTTATTTGACAAGAAAACTGGTGGACGCTGCCCAAGATGTGATTATCACGTTGGAAGATTGCGGAACAGTGAGCGGAATTATCGTGAAGCCGATTTACGAGGGAGATGAGGAAGTGGTGGATCTCAAGACCCGCATCGTAGGACGTACCAGTTGCGAAACGATCAAGGATCCTGTGACGGGGAATATCATTGTGGAACTCAATGATATCATTTCCGAAAAACAGGCGGATGGTCTGGAAAAACTGGGCGTGGAGCAGTTAAAAATCCGCTCTGTGCTGAATTGTGAATCCAAACGCGGAGTTTGTGTGAAATGTTACGGACGTAACCTGGCGACAGGCCAGCCGGTCAATATCGGCGAAGCTGTCGGGATTGTGGCGGCACAGTCCATCGGGGAACCCGGTACTCAGCTTACGATGCGTACGTTCCACATCGGGGGAACTGCAAGTCAGACGTTTAAACAGCCGATTATTAAAGTCAAAAATACCGGAACAATTCGATTCCATGATACCCATATGGTTCAGGCTCTCGAAGGAGGATGGATCGTTCTCAGTAAAAATGGTTCGTTCGGAATTTATGACGACCAGGGGCTGGAATTAGAACATCATGCATTGGTGGTCGGTTCTACGGTGTCTGTCGGCGATGGTGAACCAGTGAAGAAAGACGATATCATTGTCCGCTGGGATCCTTATAACGTTCCCATTCTGACAGAAAAAGGTGGGAAAATTGAATTCCATGACATGATTGTCGGTGTCACCATGAAGAAACAGGTGGACAAGGAAACCGGCATGGCAGGTATGGAGGTGATTGAACATAAGGAAGATCTCCATCCTCAGATTATCGTTAAGGATAACGATGGAACACCATTGGCAAGTTATTCGATTCCTGCGGGAGCACACGTGACGGTGAAAGAACGTCAGAAGGTGCAACCAGGAACATTGTTGGCAAAAACACCTCGAAAATCTGCAAAAACGAAGGATATTACCGGGGGTCTGCCACGTGTGGCCGAGCTGTTCGAAGCGCGCCGCCCGAAAGACTCTTCGGAAATTTCCAAAATTGACGGGGTGGTCGAAATCGGTACACCAAAGAGCGGAAAACGTAATCTGGTGGTCCGGGACGAGAAGACAGGGGCATTTGAAGAGCATCCGATCGCTCTGTCCAAGCATGTGATTGTGGCGAATGGGGATCATGTGGTGAAAGGACAGCAGTTGACGGAAGGCCCCGTGGTTCCTCACGAAATCCTGGAAATCTGCGGCGCTCAGGCATTGCAGGAACACTTGGTGAATGAGGTCCAGGAGGTGTATCGTTTGCAAGGGGTAGAAATCAATGATAAACACATTGAAATTATTGTCCGGCAAATGCTCCGTAAGGTGAAAATTACAGAACCTGGCGATACCACGCTGTTGTGGGGCGATCAGGTGGACCGCCTGGAATTCGAGGAAGAAAACCGCCGCATTCAGGCCAAGGGAGGAAAGAGTGCAGAATGTACCCCCGTATTACTCGGGATTACCAAAGCATCTCTCGAAACCGAAAGCTTTATTTCGGCAGCTTCCTTCCAGGATACGACACGCGTTCTGACAGAAGCCGCAACATTAGGAAAAGTGGATACGTTGCGTGGCTTTAAGGAAAACGTGATTATGGGACATCTGATTCCGGCTGGAACGGGATTCCACACGTACCGCAGGATTTCTATCGCAGAAGCCGGCGAAGTGATGGTGGAAGATGAACCTCAGGTATCCGATGATGATGAATTCGGACCGGCTGTGGGTTAATTCGGAGCCATGATGGATCTGGGAAGTCTTTTCTGACCATGTCTATTACGACCCGAAAAGGAGATAATGGGACGACCTGCCTTCTGTATGGAAGGCAGGTCTCCAAGTTTCATCCCCGCATTATCGCCGTAGGCGAAACCGATGAGCTGACGGCTGCTCTCGGCTGCGCCAGAGCTCAAATCCCTCCCTCAGATCCGTTCCATCAATCCCTCCTCCGAATCCAGAAACACCTCATCGATCTCATGGGCGAACTGGCTGTAGATCCGCAGGACGATGCTCGGTACAGAGCCGGAAAATTTACTCCCATTCCACAAGAAGAAGTAGATTGGCTGACCGAAGACATCCACGCATTGGAAAAAAAATTCCCCGATGGCTTCCATGATTGGGCGATCCCCGGCGCTTCTTCCCTCTCTGCCTCTCTCGATTTAGCCCGGGCTGTCTGTCGCAGAACAGAGCGTGCCGTATTACAGATCAAAGAATCCGAAGCGCTTCGACAAGAATTACATATCTATTTGAACCGCTTATCCGACTGGCTCTGGCTCACCGCACGCGTTTACGAACACCAGGTGGGATGAAAAAAAGTGATTTCGCGCTTGCCAGCTTAAATATAATTGCGCAATATTATCCGTTCTTCCCTTCTTATGAAAGGAATGGGGAGAAAAATAAACTTAAACCAAAAATAAAACTCAAACCGACAGGTGTCTTGAGAGGCATGATCACCGGTCACCTAAAAAACTTATGTCAACCGAATTAATGACGGAACTCCTCGAAGCGGGAGTCCATTTTGGTCACCAGACCAAGCGCTGGAACCCAAAGATGCAGCCTTATATCTTTGAGAAGCGTAACGCGATCTACATCATCAACCTTGGCGAAACCGTAAAGCAGTTGCAGGATGCCTGTAATTATCTTTCCAAACTCGCATCCAAAGGCGGGAAGGTTTTATTTGTAGGATGTAAAAAACAAGCCCAGGAAGCGGTGCGTGAAGCAGCAGAAGCCTGTGGACAGTATTATGTGAACCATCGCTGGTTAGGTGGAACACTGACGAACCTCCAGACGATTCGCAAGAGTGTTGCACGTCTTCAATATATTGAAGAAATCAAAACCTCTCCTGAATATTCCAAAATGGGGAAACAGGAACTTTCCGCATTACGCCGCGAAGGGGAAAAACTTTCCAGAAACCTGATCGGAATCCGTAATATGGATAAATTCCCTGACGCAATTGTGATTATTGACACCATGCGTGAGTCGATTGCGGTGAATGAAGCCCGTCGCTTGAATATTCCTGTGATTGCGATTGTTGATACGAACGCAGATCCAGATGAAGTGGATTTCCCGATTGCCGGGAATGATGATGCGATTCGCGCGATCCGAATTCTTTTATCCAAATTAGTAGATGCGATTATGGATGGACAGGGTGCAAGCACCCGTAAAGAAGAAGCGGAATTAAGTGCGGTAGCAGAATAATTCACTGGATTGTCTTTAAAACCCGCGGAGTGTTGTCTGGAATTGAAAACTTCTGACGGCTTCTGCAACAGCTATTTATTTGATATGTCCACAGCTACTATTGACTCGAAACTTGTAAAACAACTCCGTGATAAAACCAATGCGGGGATGATGGATTGCAAAAAGGCTTTGACTGAAGCCAATGGCAATCTGGAGGAGGCAGAAGCAATTCTTCGTAAGAAAGGGATTGCGTCTGCAGACAAAAAATCTTCCCGTGCGGCGAAAGAAGGAGTGATTGCTTCCTATATTCACCTTGCCGGTAAGGTGGGTGTCTTGGTGGAAGTCAATTGCGAAACAGATTTTGTTGCTAAAAACGAAGTTTTCAAAGAATTTGTTAAAGATATTACGCTGCACATTGCAGCCGCAAACCCGATTCACGTTTCCCGTGAGGAAGTCCCTGAATCCCTGATTGAATCTGAAAAAGAAATTTATCGGGAACAGGTAAAAGATAAGCCAGAAAAGGCAATCGAAGGGATAGTGAAAGGGAAACTGGATAAATTCCTGGGAACGATTTGCTTGATGGATCAGGGATTCATTAAAGAGCCAAATCAGACCATTTCCGATCTGGTGAAATCCAAAATTGCGGAATTAGGTGAAAACATTGTGATTCGCCGCTTCACTCGCTATCAGGTGGGAGAAGATATTTAATCCGTTTATTTCTATTTCAGCCCGGAATTGGCAATTGTCAGTTCCGGGCTTTTTTTTGTTCAAAGAAATACCAGAGAGGGGACTCGAACCCCTACTC
>CAKUMP010000049.1 GCA_934667795.1 uncultured Chthoniobacterales bacterium
GGTAAGGTTTCCAATGGGATCGGAATTCTTGGACAGATTCAAAATTCTGAAGGTGTGGTAACGGTGACGGGCGTGGGTTCTGCCTGGGAGAATAGTGGTGATTTGGTTATTGGTAATTTAGGCAAAGGGACTGTGAGGATAGAAGCGGGCGGTAAGGTTTCCAATGGGATCGGAATTCTTGGACAGATTCAAAATTCTGAAGGTGTGGTAACGGTGACGGGCGTGGGCTCTGCCTGGGAGAATAGTGATGATTTGGTTATTGGTAATTTAGGCAAAGGGACTGTGAGGGTAGAAGCGGGCGGTAAGGTTTCCAATCGGAACGGAACTCTTGGACAGATTCAAGATTCTGAAGGTGTGGTAACGGTGACGGGCGTGGGTTCTGCCTGGGAGAATAGTGGTAATTTGGCTATTGGTAATTTAGGTAAAGGGACGGTAACCATTGCTGATGGTGGGTATGTTCACGCTTCTGATGTGCATTTGGGGGGATTAGTTTTTAGCGAAGGAACATTGAATCTGATGGGTACGACAGGCAGTCGTGGGGTATTGGAAACGGGATTTCTCGAAAAAGGTGTGGGTACGACACAATTGAACTGGAATGGCGGTATTCTTCGCGCAATTTCTGACGAAACGGATTTCTTTCGAAATCTTTCTAGTGCCGATATTAACTTGCTGGGTGAGGGAGCATTTTTTGATACCCAGTCGTTCATGGTGGGGATTCAAACGGTGCTTGCGGGTGTCGGAGGGGTTACCAAATCTGGAGATGGGGTGCTTACACTGGGTGCAGTGAATACCTACGCAGGTACCACGACGGTGGAACAGGGGACGTTGCTAGTAGAAGGAAGTCTGACGAGTTCTTCTACGGTTGTAAAAGATGGAGCGATTCTTGAAGGATCGGGCGCTATTTACAAAGACGTTGTGATAGAAAATGGCGGGATACTTATGCCGGGGAGTAGCCCAGGCGTACTGACCGTTGGGGAGTTGACACTGCAAACAGGGTCGTTCACACAGTTTGAATTGAACAGTCCATTAGGGACGCCGGGCGTGGATAGTGATCTTGTTGTGGTAACCGATACTTATGGTGGCAGCGGAGATTTGACCATACAGGACGGAGCCTTGTTGGGTCTGGCGACTGATAGCGGTTTTGGTGAAGGCACGTATCGGCTTTTTGAATATGCCGGGACATTAATTCCTTCGAGCCCTCAATTCTTTTTTGCTGTGGCTCCTGCCGGGTATAACCTGACGCTGGATACGACAGCTGCAGGACAAGTCAACTTGCAGGTGGATTACACCGGGTTGCAATTCTGGAATGGGCTAAAAACAGCAGCCGATGGTGTGATTCTAGGTGGGAGTGGAATCTGGAGTACAATGATTCCGAACTGGACCAATGAAACCGGGATTGTTAGTGGACAATGGAAAAATGGATTAACGGCCGTTTTCAGTGGCGCAAGCGGTGGTGCGGTGGATGTGATAATGGATGTGGAAATTGCCGGATTACAGTTTGCTACGGATGGTTATACATTGAGTGGGAGTGGTCAGTTGGAAATGCAGAACGCACAGACAGAACTGCGCGTGGATACGGATGTGACAGCCACGATTGGAGTCGGTCTGGTGGGCGCTAGTGATATAGTGAAAACAGGGTATGGAACGGTTGTGTTTTCAGGAGCGCAAACTTACAACGGAAATACCGTGGTTCAAGCGGGAACGCTCGCAACGAGAGATTTGATAAATTCTCGCGTAATGGTGCAGGGGGGAGTGTTTAGCCCCGGGGGGAACACGGTACAAACGATCACCGTTGGTGGCTTGAGTCTCGATGGCGGACAATTGGATTTCAATATCGGTACTGCGGGCACGGACCGTATTATTGTTGCAGATAACGCGGGGTTACTGACTGCGGCGACGCATTTTCACTTTATCGACAGTGGCACTACCGGTGGTTTATATACGCTCATTTCCGGATTGGAGACGGACTGGAATTTGAGTCTGTTAAGTTTTTCCGGAATGAGTACCCCTTTCAGTACATTGCTTTTAAGTGCGGACGGCACAGAATTATTACTGAGTGTTTTTGAAGGAGGGATGATTTCTGGTCCTGTTTTGCAGAATTCTTCACCGGTGGGGACGCCGACCATTGCAGATTTTCTGGTCAATGGAATCGTAAATACCGGTACGCCAGACGAAAGTAACAGGGTTAACAGTTTGCTTTTTAACCCGCATAGTGCGTTGCATGTTTTCAATAATCTGACGGTCGGCAGTGGTAATTTCACGGTGAATAATGGCAGTGCAACGATGACGGGTGGAAATGTGCTGGTTCCGGGAATTTTCAACAAACTGGGTGGCGGTCTGCTGAATATTTTCAGCAATGTATTTGTCAATGGCCCTGCCAACGTGGTGGGCGGTTCGTTGTTTGTAAATGGAATTTTCACAACAGAGGGTGGGTTGACTATTTTCCAGAATGCCTTGCTGGGGGGCTCCGGTGTGATCCATGGAAATGTCCTGAACCAAGGGACCGTTTCTCCCGGGAACAGCCCTGGGACATTAACCGTCAATGGTAACTACACACAATCCGGCAGTGGGACATTGTTGATCGAAATTGCCAGCCCGAATGTGTATGACCGGTTGGTGGTTAGTGGTCGCGCGCATCTCGATGGTACGCTGCGTGTGGCTAATCTGGGGTCGAAACTCAAATACGGACAGCAGTATCATATTCTGCAAGCTGGCAGTATTCATGGAGAATTCGATCGTATTCTGATGCCCAATCCATCGCGTTATCGCGGACGGTTTTTCCATGATAATCACATCGGGACGTTATTAGTAGCGCCTACGAGTTACACGCTGGTGGCCGAAACGCCGAATCAGCGGCGCGTGGCAAAAGCACTGGATGCATTTATCCCGGAACGTGGCAATGATCGTGAAACAGTGAGTTTTGCCTTGGATCTGCAGAGCGAAGAACAATACCCATATGCGTTCGATCAGATCGCTCCGACATTTTATGAAACGCTGGGGACGATTACGACCGAACAGGCATTTTCCCAGACACAAACGCTGAATCAACGTTTTAGTTCGGTGCGTCTTGGGGTGGGGAGTTTCCAGGCAATCGGGATAGAACCACAGCCGCTGGTCTATGACAAAAATGGGAAGAGTGTGGTGGCACCGGCAGTGGAAGATCCGACACATAACTGGTCGTTGTGGGCGATGGGGACGGGTTCGTTTGCGAAGGTCGAGCGGGTGCATCAGTTGCCAAGCTATGATTACGACACCGGTGGGGTGCTGGTGGGGGCGGATTATCGCTGGAGCGAAAATTTCGTGACCGGACTTTATGGGGGGTATCAGCACACGCATGCGGATTACGATGCGAGTGGGCGGTTGAAAATCGACAGTGCGTTGTTTGGCGGATACGCGTTGTATCAGGCTGGTGGATTTTATGCGGACGGGGTGATTGGTGGTGGGTATCACGATTACGATGCGCGTCGTTCGATGACGTTCAGCACGATTGACCGCACCGCGCGGAGCCGTCCGGATGGCGGACAATTTACGACCTCGTTGAATCTGGGGTATGACTGGAAAGTGAAAAATTTCCATATTGGTCCGGTGGGTGGCTTGCAATACACGCGTGTGGGGATTGATGGATTTACCGAAAGTGGAGCAGACAGCTTGAACCTGCGGTTACGGGATCAGTCGATAGATAGTTTCCGCAGCACGTTGGGAGGACGCATTGCTTACACGGCAAAGGTCAATGAACGCCTGACGCTGATTCCGGAAGCACGTGTGTTATGGCAGCATGAATTTGCGAACGATGCGCGTATGATCGATGCGTCGTTTGATGGGGGATCGGTGTTTGGTTATGAAACGAGCGATCCTTCACGTGATGGGGTATTTATCGGGGTGGGGCTGAACGCGCAAATGGGAGAGCGCTGGACTGCACATGTTTATTATAACGTCGATTTGGGGCGCAGTGTGCATGAAAATCACATCATCAGCGGCGGCGTGAATTGGAAATTCTAGTAGGGGCGAATTGCGTTCGCCCAAAAAGGGGCATCTCCCAGCTCTCGCCATCCCTAATTTGTTTGGGGACATTGGGGACATTGGGGACATTGGCGCGCCCAGGGATTGAAAAAAATCTTGATTATGTTGTCAATTGGTGGGGATGTGATTATGGTTTCCTGGATGTTGGACAACTGGCGATCAGAGAACGGGATAAAAGCGAGGGAGGAAGATGAACTGGTTTAGTTTTGACTTTCAGGATTTTGCGGTGGCGTTTTTGAGTATCCTTCTGGAAGGGATTCCGTATGTTTTGTTTGGAACATTGTTGTCGGGGATTATTGATGCCATGGTTCCGTCGCATACCATGACAAAATTTCTGCCGAAGAATGCGACTGCAGCGATTTTTTTATGTGGGGGGCTGGGGATTATTTTCCCGATGTGTGAATGCGGGATTGTTCCGGTGATACGTCGATTAATTGGCAAAGGACTGCCGGTTTCGTGCGGGATTGCTTATATGCTGGCTGCGCCGATTGTGAATCCGGTGGTTGCGATCAGTACATTTGCAGCATTTCGAGGGCAGGATCCGATGATGATGACCAGTATGCGGATGGTCGTTGCGTTTGGGGTGGCGGTTTTGGTCGGGTGGATAGCAGATCGTTTTCCTGTAGAGAAAATTTTACGAAAAAAAGTTTTGGATTCGATGCCGAAAGGGCCTGGACAAGCGGGGTTGATGTTTGAACCGGTGAAAGATGCAAAACAGGAGGGACACGGAGTAAAACGTAATGAGGTGGCCGTGGCAGACCGAAAAGGACATTGGAGAGAAAAACTGGGAATCGCTGTGCGTACCGCAACTACAGACTTTCTGGATGTGTCGATGTATCTTGTCATTGGTGCCGCCATTACCTCGGTGTTTAATACCGCGGTGCAGCAGCAGATCATTTTACCATTGGCAATGAATGCGTGGATTGCGAGTTTTTCCATGATGTCCTTGTCGGGGATTCTTTCGCTTTGCAGTACTTCGGACGCATTTATTGCGGCGACATTTGTGGCGTTTCCGGCAGCGGCAAAACTGGCATTTCTGGTGTTTGGTCCGATGATGGATTTGAAATTGGTCTTCTTGTATAGTTCGGTATTCAGCAAACGATTTGTTTTTGTCCTGGCAATTGGACTTTTTGTATTAATTGGGGTAATTTGTGTGCGGCTAACTTATCTGGGAATATGACGAATCCGGGAATTATACGAATATTATCGTTTGTGACCTTGCTCGCATGGAGCGGGGCTTTGCTGTATTTTTACATTTCGGGACGGATTGTTTCGTATTTGCATCCGAGTTTTCGTTTAAACGTCCTGCTTGCAGGGGTCGTGTTGCTGGTTCTGGCGGTTTTGTACTGGATATTTGGGAAAAATGCGACCGACTGTTGCGATCATGATCACGGAGACCATGACCATACCCATGATCACGATGATACAAAATTGTCTGTAGGAAAAATTCTTACATTTGCTATTTTGCTGGTTCCAATGTTAACCGCGGCAAAGTTTTCGCCTGGTCAATTTGGGCTGACGGCCTTGCAGAATCGTTTGGTTGTGGAAGATGTGTCGTCGTTAAGAGGGGCGCGGACAGGAGCGACTGTAGGAGGAGGGTTAAATACCGATGTTTTTCCATTACCACAGGAGGGAGATGTGGAAGAGGTATGGAATGCGGGGACAACCGGGTCGGTGGAAGACTATATCGAACGGACGGAAGAAGGCTATTTGAAAGTGGAAGTTGTCGATTTGATGTTCGGGACAGAGGATGAAGTACTGCGCAATGATTTTGAGGGGAAAATGGTGGAAGTGATCGGGCAAGTCATGCCGGCCGATCAGAATAACCCGACCGGTTCGCGGTTTCGTTTAGCCCGTATGTTTATGTGGTGCTGTGCAGGAGATGCACGTCCGATTGTGGCCTACGTGGAGCCTGGGGATCAGGTTGTGCCGGGCGATGCGGAGTGGATTCGAGTTGTAGGACGCCCACAATTTCCGGTGGAGGGCGGAAAACGTATCCCTTTACTGCAGGCAGAACAGATATTTCCTTCCTCGTCTCCTGAAGAACCGATATTGTATTAGGAACAGGATATTTGGTCTGTCAGAAATTAATTTTAAAAACAGAAAATAAATATGTCAGAAAAGGCACTTTCCCGGTTAATGGAGTTTTTGAGTATTCCGAGTATTTCTACGGATAAGGATTATGAAGAAGACATGCGACGTTGCAGTCGCTGGCTGGAACGGGAATTTGAGTCGATGGGCATGATGTGTGACCCCTTTGAAACAGGAGGACATCCGGTGGTGCTTGCCTGGACGAAGCCGGTGCCGGGAAAACGGACAGTGCTCATTTATGGCCATTACGATGTGCAGCCGGTGGACCCTTTATCTGCATGGGATTCCGATCCCTTTTCTCCTGAAATTCGAGATGGGAAAATTTTTGCACGTGGGGCAACAGACAATAAAGGGCAGATCTATGCGCACATGACAGGAGTTGCTGAGGCGTTAAAAATTCAGGGAGAGTTGCCGGTCAATATTATTTTTCTGGTTGAGGGAGAAGAAGAAATTGGTAGTCCGAATTTGCGTGGGTTTTTGGAAGCCAATCGGGAACGGCTGGCGTGTGATATTATTGTGGTTTCGGACACATCCATGGTGGCACCCGGGATCGGGACATTGACGTATGGATTACGCGGAATTGCTGCGATGGAAGTCATGGTACATGGCCCGAAAATGGATTTACATTCGGGGATGTATGGGGGTGCAGTTGCAAATCCGGCGACGGTGACTGCACAACTGGTTTCGACTTTGCATGATGAAAATGGAAGCGTTGCGATTGACGGGTTTTACGAAGGCGTAACGGAATTGCATCCATGGGAACGGGAACAGTGGCGTAATTTGCCATTTAATGATGCCGAATTAATCCGGATTACCGGGGTCCCTGCCCTGGCGGGAGAAGCCGGCTATTCCGGTGTGGAACGGATATGGACAAGACCCACGGCAGAAGTAAATGGCTTGACCAGTGGGTATCAGGGAGAAGGGACAAAAACTGTCATTCCCTCGTGGGCACGAATTAAGCTGACCTTTCGTTTAGTGCCTGGACAGGATACAGAACATGTTCTGGAGCTGGCAGAAAAGCATTTTCAGAAACATTGTCCGCCTTCTGTTCGGCTGGAAATCAAGAAAGGCCATGCCGGGAAGCCCTATTTGTTTGATCCCAAACATCCGGACGCGCTTGCCGCACAAGCGGCGCTGCGAGAAGTTTTTGAAGGAGATATTGCACTGATACGCGAGGGCGGAAGTATTCCGATTGTGGAAACGTTTCAGGAAATATTAGGCGTACCAACGCTGCTTGCAGGCCTGGCATTGCCGGACTGTAATGCACACTCCCCGAACGAATCGTTTTTAGTCGATAACTTTGTAAAAGGGATTCAATTAAATCAAGAACTGCTAAGAGCGCTGGCACGCAAGTAAGGAAAATCTCTTCGTGTGAGATAATTCAGGAAAAATCTTCCATGGGCGGGCAGGAGCAGATCAGGTTTCGGTCGCCATAGACGTTATCGATACGCGAAACTACCGGCCAGAATTTATAATCATAATTCCATGGCGTTGGGTAAGCGGCCTGCTTGCGTGAATAGGCATGGGGCCAATTATCCTCGACCAGATCGGCGGCTGGATGAGGCGCATTTTTCAGTGCATTATCGACTTTGTCCGCCTTGCCGTGCTGGATATCCTGAATTTCCTGATGGATGGAAATCATGGCATCGCAGAAGCGATCGAGTTCTTCTTTGGATTCGCTTTCTGTGGGTTCGATCATGAGTGTTCCGACTACTGGCCAGGACATCGTAGGGGCGTGGTAGCCATAGTCCATCAGACGTTTTGCAACATCTTCCACTTCGACATCGGTCGATGCCTTGTAGGGGCGCAGGTCCACAATGCATTCGTGGGCGACGAAGCCGACCGCACCGCGATAAAGTACCGGGAAGTAAGGATCCAGACGTTTTGCAATATAATTGGCATTCAGAATGGCCAGTTGCGTTGCTTTCAGGAGGCCATCAGCGCCCATGGTGCGGATATACATCCATGGAATCACCAGAATGCCTGCGCTGCCCCAATGGGTGGCCGAGATTGCGCCTGTTTCAGATTTTTTATTGACGGTTTCATGTCCCGGCAGGAAGGGAATGAGGTGAGATGCCACGCAGATCGGGCCAACTCCCGGACCGCCTCCGCCGTGTGGGATACAAAATGTCTTATGCAGATTCAGGTGGCAAACATCCGCGCCATAATCACCAGGACGGCAAACCCCGACCTGTGCGTTCATGTTTGCTCCATCTAAATAAACCTGTCCGCCATGGGAGTGAATAATTTCACAAATCTGTCGGATAGTCGTTTCAAAAACGCCATGGGTGGAAGGGTAAGTGATCATCGCTGCGGCAAGCGATTCGGAAAACTGTTCTGCTTTTTTCTCCAGATCGGAAACATCGATATTTCCATTGGTGTCGCAGACCACCGGGACGACTTTCATCCCGGCCATCACCGCACTGGCAGGGTTTGTGCCATGGGCGGATTGAGGGATCAAGCACACGTTTCGGTGTGCGTCTCCTTTGTTTAAATGGTATCCGCGGATAGCAAGAAGTCCGGAGTATTCTCCTTGAGAGCCCGCGTTCGGTTGCAGGCTGGTGGCTGCAAAGCCTGTGATTTCACTTAACCAGGATTCCAGCTGGCTTAACATTTCCAGATAGCCTTCCGCCTGATTCAGGGGCGCAAAAGGATGGATGGACGCAAATTCCGGCCAACTGATCGGGTACATCTGGGATGTCGCATTCAGCTTCATTGTGCAGGAACCGAGCGGGATCATTGCCTGGGTTAACGACAAATCACGGCTTTCGAGTTTCCGCATATAGCGAAGCATCAGCGTTTCGGAATGGTATTTATTGAAAATCGGATGCGTGAGGTATTCCGAAGTACGGCTAAATGCGAACGGATGTAAAGTCGTAGAAATTTTTTCCGAAATTTCGAGCGTATTAGCTGAAGATTTTACTCCAAAAATAGCCAGAAGCGACGTGAGGTCTGTCACGGTTTCGTCCAGTGCAACGCTCAAAGAAGTTTCAGAAAGATGGCGGAGGTTGGTCTGGTGTTGTTTCGCATTCGCATGGAAACCGGCAATTTGTTCCGGAGTACCGGAGAGCACAAGGGTGTCAAAAACGGGTGCGGAAGTATCCACCTGGATTCCTGCTTCCAGCAATGCCTGCGCAAGGCGAAGGGTCTGTAAATGCACAGACTGTGCGATTGCTTTCAGTCCTTCAGGGCCATGATATACGGCGTACATCGACGCCATGACAGCCAGAAGTGCCTGTGCGGTACAGATATTACTGGTGGCTTTGTCGCGGCGAATATGTTGTTCGCGTGTCTGCATGGCCAGACGTAATCCCGGACGTCCATGTGCGTCTTTGGAAACCCCGATGACCCGTCCGGGCATCGAACGTTTATGCACTTCGCGAGTGGCAAAAAACGCAGCATGTGGCCCCCCGAAGCCGAGTGGAACCCCAAAGCGTTGAGAGTTTCCTATCGCAATATCCGCACCGAATTCCCCTGGCGAACGGAGGAGTGTCAGCGCCAGTAAATCGGTTGCAACAATCAAAAGCCCACCTGCGGCATGGATTGCTTCCCCGATTTTTTCAAAATCTTCCACTTTCCCATGGGTATCCGGGTACTGGACAAGTGCAGCAAATGTTTTGTCGCAAAATGTGAACTCTGTATGGGAGCAAACGACGACTTCAATATCCAGAGGAAGTGCCCGTGTGCGGAGGACTTCAATGGTTTGCGGGTGGCAGGAAGAAGAAACGAGGAAACGGTTTGCATCCTTGTTTTTGTGATGGCGCAGGGCCATCGTCATCGCTTCTGCGGCGGCGGTCGCTTCGTCCAGCAGCGAAGCATTTGCAATTTCCAGTCCGGTCAGATCTGCGACCATCGTCTGGAAATTGAGCAATGCTTCCAGGCGTCCCTGAGAAATTTCTGCCTGGTACGGTGTATAGGAAGTGTACCAGCCTGGATTTTCCAGAACGTTGCGCTGAATCACAGGTGGGGTGTACGTGTTGTAATACCCTTGCCCGATCAGAGAACGAAACACCTTGTTGCGAGAAGCCAGGGTGCGCAGTTCCTGCAACGCATCTGCCTCTGTGGCTGCCGTTGGTAATTGCAGATCTTTTTGCAAACGGATATCTGCAGGGATCACGGCATCCATCAATTGTTCCAGGGAGTCAACTTCCAGTTCCTGAAGCATGGTTGCGGTTTCCTGGGCATCGGGCCCCAGGTGACGATCGACAAAGGCATGGGCAGGAACAGTAGAAAAATTTGAAAGAGCCATAGAATATTAATGGATGAACAAAACGAAGTTATTGTTTGTTAATTTTTATCAATAGGAAAATGTCAGGAAATCTGGGCTGCGTAATCGGCAGAAGATTTCAATCCATCCAGGTCTGCCGGATTGGTCAGGCGGATTTTGAAAAGCCAGCCGTCTGTAAACGCAGAGGTATTGATCAATGCGGGATCATCCTGTAACGCTTCGTTTACTTCGAGGATTTCTCCGGAGACCGGGGAATAAATATCACTGGCAGCTTTGACGGATTCCACAACTGCGACCGGATCACCGGCGCCAGCTTCTCTGCCGACTTTCGGCAATTCCACGTACACAATATCCGTTAATTCCTGTTGCGCGTGATCTGTAATTCCCACAGTTCCGATATCTCCTTCTACAGAGATCCACTCATGAGATTCGGCATATTTAAGATTTTCTGGAATGTTCATAATAGTAATAAATGAAAGGTTAAGATTTTTTATAGAGGGGTTTTTTCTGAATAGTAGCGGGGAAAAGTTTTCCGCGGATATCGATGGAAATGGAAGTTCCCGGAGTGGCGATAGGGGTGGGGAGGTATGCCATTCCGATACCGATATCGAGCGAGGGAGAGAGTGTGCCACTGGTGATTTCAGAGATAACCTCTCCATTGTGAAGGATCGGGTAATGGGCGCGTGGAGGAGGCGTTTTTCCATCCATTTTGAAAGCCACCAGACGTGTGGGTACTCCTTTTGCTTTTTGATCTCTTAAAACATCGAGCCCAATAAAATGTTCTTTATTTAAATCGACAAAAAACCCAAGCCCCGCTTCGAGAGGCGTTTTTTCAGGTGAAAGATCAGAACCATTTAATGGATAACAAACTTCCAGACGCAGCGTGTCTCGCGATCCCAGACCGCAAGGCGTCACTCCGTCGGCCAGGAGTGCGTTCCACCATTCTCTTCCTTTTTGAGCAGGAATAAAAAATTCAAATCCATCTTCACCGGTGTAGCCGGTGCGACTGATCCAACTGTCGTGTTCCGGCAGATTGGCAATCTGGTTTCTTTCAGGGAAAATAAAATCCGGCCCCAGGAGTTTCCGGGCATGTTTTTCCGCATCCGGGCCTTGAAGCGCTAACCCTGCGTAAACTCCACTGAGAGATTCAATAGGAACCGCCTGGGTATTGTGCTTCTGCAGCCATGCCAAATCTTCATCGATTTTGGAAGCATTGATGATCAAAAGATAACGCTCCGTTTCCAGACAAAAGACATATAAATCATCAATTACACCTCCTTGCGGGTTTAACAAAAACGTGTATTGGCCCTGGCTAGGGGACAAATTGTGAATTTGATTGGAAAGTAATTCGTTGAGCCATGAAGCGGCTTGTGGCCCGCTCACCAGAAGTTGCCCCATATGGGAAATATCAAAGAGTCCCGCCTGATTGCGCACCGCAAGATGTTCCTGGCGAATCCCCTGGTATTGAACCGGCATATCCCAGCCACCAAATCCTACCATGCGCGCATTCGCATTCAGGTGCTCTTGATGTAAAACTGTTTTCTTTAAATTTGTTGAAGTTTCCACTTCTCATTTCGTATTCTGCATAAACCTAATTGTCAATAATCTCTTCTTCTGTTTTCAACGCTTG
>CAKUMP010000050.1 GCA_934667795.1 uncultured Chthoniobacterales bacterium
ATGGATCCACCCGCATGTCATGGGCTCTGACCATTGCCCTGTAGGAATGGAACTAGGATAATTTATTCCTGCAGGATTGCTATTCAGCGAGAAATTCTCTAAAAACTATAGGTTTAAATAAGCCATCCCCTCTGCAACACAGAATTATTTTCATAAGTGGTGGGTGAACGGCGAAACTAGGGAAAACATTTATGGAAAACTGGCTGACGATAGCAGGATGGGTTCTGGGAGTGGGGCTGGGACTGGTGCTTTTATTTTTATTAGGGGTTTACGTGATAGGCGCACCTTTTATTTATGGGATTGGTAAATTTTTCATGCGGATTATTTACCGTGTGAATGTGCATGGGTTGCAGAGGCTGCCGGAGGACCGTGGGGTTTTGCTGATTCCGAATCATGTTTCCTACATTGATGCCATTATTCTGCAGTTGGTGTGTCCGCGACCGATTCGGTTTCTGGTTTTTAAGTCGATTTATGAGAAAGCATTATTGAAGCCGATTTTTCGTTCGATTGGAGCGATTCCGATTGCGTCCGGGCGCGCGAAGGATGCGCTTGTTGCTGCGAGCAAACTTTTACAAGAGAACCAGGTGGTTTGTATTTTTCCTGAAGGAGAACTGACCAGAAGTGGAACATTATTAAAAATCCGCCGTGGATTTGAGATTATTGCGCGAAAGGCGGGAGCACCGGTGGTGCCGGTCTGGCTGGATCAGTTATGGGGGTCGGTTTTTTCGTATGAAGGGGGGAAAGCATTTTGGAAATGGCCGAAGAAGATTCCCTATCGCGCAACGGTTGCGTTTGGTGAGGTGCTTTCTGCAGAAGAAGCAAAAGATGAAACGATTCGGGAAAAACTGCTGGAACTGGGAGAGTTTTGTTATCAGCAGCGCCCGGTGCTGAACATGCACCTGGCCGAGGCGTGTATTCGAGGGCTGAAACGCAATCAGGGAGGCGTTGCGGTGGTGGATGGAATGGACCATTCAGAATTAAAACGCGGAAACCTGCTGACGGCTGCCATTGTGCTTTCGCTGCATTTGAAACGGACTTGCCAGAACAAACGGATCGCGGTCGTGTTACCTCCGGGCAAAGGGGCCATTATTGCAAATCTTGCCATTTTACTGGCAGGAAAGGTGCCCACGAATATGAATTTCACGGCTGGGCAGGCGGCATTGAAGGCCGCCATTGCCCGTGGCGAAATCCGCGTGGCAATTACCGCACGCAAAATGCAGGAGCGGTTGGAAAATTTCCCCTGGCCGGAAGAACTGATTCATCTGGAATTACTGGTGCCAAAACTAAAACCCAAAATGCTTCCCTGGCGCCTCGCGGTTTTGCTCCTTCCTTCATTTTTCATTCTAAAAATGCTGAATATCCCCAAAACAGGTGACCATGACGAAGCCGTTTTACTCTTTACCAGTGGCAGTTCAGGCGAACCTAAAGGCGTCGTTCTCAGTCATCGAAATGTATTGGGAAATGTCTCCCAGTTTGCCGTCATGATTAATTTAAATAAAAATGACTGTATCCTGGCGTGTCTTCCTTTTTTCCATAGTTTTGGCTGCACGGTGACACTTTGGTACCCGATGATTGAAGGGATTCGCATTGTGACATACCCGAATCCGTTGGACACCGTTGCCAATGCGGAATTGATCCATCGATATCGTGTGACGATGCTTCTGGCGACACCTACATTTTTAAGAGGATACCTGAAACGGGCAACCCGCGAACAGCTTGCTTCACTTCGTCTGGTGATTACCGGTGCAGAAAAACTCCCGCGGGAGCTGGCAGAAAATTTTGAAGAAAAATTCGGGCATCCGGTGATGGAAGGTTATGGGCTGACCGAAACCTCTCCCGTGGTGAGTGTGAATTTACCGGATCCTGTGGCTGCGAATGGCTCTCCTGTACAAAAATCGTCCCTTCCGGGTTCGGTTGGGAAGCTTGCGGGGGGGATTGCTGCTCAAATCCGCCATCCGGACACCGGAGAAAAGCTTGGCCTTTATCAGACCGGCATGCTTTGGCTGCGAGGACCGAATATTTTTGAAGGATACCTCGGCCAGCCGGAAAAAACCGCAGAGGTGATCCATGGCGGCTGGTTTAAAACCGGCGATTTAGCCCGATTCGATGAGGACGGCTTTCTCTTTATCGAAGGCCGTATCTCCCGGTTTTCCAAAATCGGAGGAGAAATGGTCCCGCATGAGACCGTGGAATACCACATCCATCATATCCTCCAGATCAATATCGAAGAAGAACGCGTGATTGCAATTACCGGTGTTCCGGATGATGCAAAAGGCGAAGCGCTCGTGATGCTGAGCAGTGTCCATATCGAAATTACCATTTTACGAACCGAACTCCTGAAAGCGGGCCTCCCAAGCCTGTTTATCCCTAAACAAATTAAACAGGTGGATAAAATCCCGATCCTCGGATCCGGAAAACTCGACCTCGCCGCGATTAAAGAACTGGCAAGCTCGGATTCGAATTTGTGATTTATAACGATTTTGCTTGCTTTCTTTTTAAAATAGTGCATTATTCATGGTCTATTTTATCAGATGGTGACCATAGCTCAATGGTAGAGTCCCAGATTGTGATTCTGGTTGTTGCGGGTTCGAGTCCCGTTGGTCACCCCATTTTTTTGCCACTCCAAATTGCTCCCCATAATAGCTATTGAAATCAAGAAGTCAGAAAGCCACGGATGAAGAATAAAAAAGTTTATGGGAGTTTACTTTTTATTTTTCTATTTCTGATTATTTTTCCTGGGATCGGACAAGAAGTGGAAGATACGGGTGCTGGATCAGCAGAGGTGGAGCAAAAGGAATCGTTAGATGCCCGGAAGGAATTAAATCGTGCCTTTCGAAGGAGGGATTGGGTACAGATAGAGAAACTGACGGGGGAGCGGATTGCGGAAGGGGATCGTGAAAGGCGAATCTGGTACATGATGGCGGTTGCTTTGAAACGTCAGAAAAAACAGGATGCCCTGGAGGAATTTCTAAAGAAATGGCGAGTTCTGGAACAGGAAGAAGGAGAGAGCGGATATTATCTCAGTTTTTCCGGACAGATGTGGAATGATTCCGGTGATCAAAAACAAGCGGAAGAACTTTGGTTGAAAGCGCTGCCGCTTCTTCGGCAGGAGCCGTTTTATCATTACCAGGTCATTGGGTATTTGCAGGAGCTATATGTGGCGCAAAAGCGTTGGGATGATATTCTGGCATTAGCAGATTCCGTGGAACAAATGGAAGGACCAACGCGGAATATGAAGTTTACCGCAATGGCTTATCTGCATAAACAACAGTGGGTGAAAGCCACCGATGCAATGCGACAGGTTCGTGAAATGCACGATGGCTATCTGAATAGTTCTGAAGATTTGATTGGTTTTGAGATTCTGGAAATGCGTCTGACTCAGGTTCAGCGGCTGGAAAAACAGGCGGAACTGGAACCCAAGAACCCGGAACCCTTAATGGAACTGGGGTTATTGATGGCCGATTGCGGGTTTTCGGAAATCGCATTGAGTCTGGCACAGGAGGCCACAGAACGGGCACCCACTTCCAGACGCGCACAGTTACAGGTAGGCACGGGACTCATCGAAACCGGACATGAAGAAGCAGCGAAAAAAATGAATGTCCCGCGCCCCTTGGAAAAACGGCAATGGGACAGGATACGTATTCTGGGGACTATTGACGCGGAAGTAGTACTAAGTTCCCGGGATCCAAAGATTCTGACTCAGCGTGCTTATGTTCTGAACAGTATGGGGTTTGCAGAACTGGCAATACTGGATGCAGAAGAGGCGATTTCTAAAGATCCGGAACTCGCAGCCGCCAGGATTCAGGCAGGGATCTCCTGTCGTCAGATGGAAGATATTGAATCTGCCCGGAATTATTTTAAACAGGCAATGGAGCTTGCACCTGACAGTGCACAGGTTCTTTTTCACTTGGCGGAATCGGAAGGGGAAAGTCAGCAATATGATATGGCAATCACCTTGCTGCAGGCTGCATTACAAATGGAGCCTTCCGAAAAAATCCAACGCCTCCTCGAAGAATACCAGTCCCAAAAAGAGTCCTCCGTCATCCGCATCCACGAAGATTGAAGCTCCCAGCGTCAACACGCTCTTGCGAGCGTGTTGACTTGTTTTCAACTCCATTTTGCGTGGAATCTTGCGTGTTCGCAGGGTTGCAGGAATCGATCCTGTACACTGCGGGGTGCGATCCATTTTATGACACTGTAATGCGATTTTGCATCAATCTCTGTGACGTCATGGATATAATTTGTGAGGAAGTCGAGGTATCCTCTTGAGTCCGGGGTGTTTCCTGTATGGATGGCACAGGATTTCTGGATGACTTGATACAGGGCGATCCAGTCGCCCGGGGTGAAGTGGTATGATTTATCATCTTGCACATACTCTGCACTGTGTTTCGTTGGCAGGAACAGTTGTTGTACCTTATGAAGAATGCGGTCTTTTTTGTTGAGAAAATGACGCTGCTTTTGGGGGTTGTTTTGTGAGTTTTTTTTGAAACCGTATTTTTCGAGCTGTGTAATAGCCTTCTGAAGAAGGGTTTGAATGTCTGAATCTGTCAGGGATACCCCCTGCTGTTTTGCTGAATTGTTCTCTGTAAAAATGGAACATTCAGTAAAGAAAAGAATCCTTTCAAAAGAAGGATTTTCCCATCTGGAATCATACTCCATAGAAGTCCAGTAATAGAAGCGGATGCCCGGGGCCGTCAAGACAGAGCATGCAGACAGGGCAGATTATTTTTTTAAATGCAACACAAAGTTTCCATTGTGTTCACCTTCATGTTCAGCTACGTTTTTCTGGTTAAATACTTTGAAACCAATTTTTCAGCTAGTTTTATTTTGTCTGATTATTCTTGTGGTTCCTATTTTGATCGGGAATGGATTATTCCCCAAACAGCCGTTTGATAACAAGCCGCTTGAAGAGTTAAGAGAGAGGCGTCCGGACTTTGTTTTTATTGGCAATTCCATGTTGATCACGCGTCTGGATGAAGCGCGATTGAGTGAATTGCTTGGGGGTGCCGGGGTGATGGCGTTGACGGAACACGGGATGGCGTCTGCCGGATATTGGCTGGTATTCAAGAATTATGTGATTGAATCGGGGATTCGTCCGAAGGTAGTGATTATATTTTTTCGGGATTTTGATTTGAGTTGGCCACTTTATCGCACCACGGGGATTTACCGTGAAAAGCTGGAGCCATTTATGCGTAAGGAAGAGCCGGTACTGGAATATGTGTGGGAGCAGAGTCCGAAAAACTGGAAGGACAGAATAGGAGAAAAACTGGAAGATATTTACCCGATTCAGCGTCGTAAGACAGAGGCAGAAGATATGATTCGTGAGGTTGCGCTGGACTGGACGGATCACCCCTGGAAAAAGGATTCCAAGTTGCTGGGGGAAGTAAATGACACTTTTCAATTGCGTGAGCTGCGAGAAGATGTGCCGACAGAACTGGCAACCACAGAAGAATTTTCATTAGAAAAATTTGACCCCTCTCCGCAACGCAGTTTTATGCCCCATATCGTAGAGGAGGCGCGAAAACACAATATTACGGTTTGTTTTTACCGAGTGAAGCGCCGTCCACCGCGAGATGCCGATTTTCGGAAAGAATCACGTGCTCTGACGCGTTACATGCCAACCCTGAAAGCCTGGGTCGAGGAACAAGGGATGCTGTTTTATGATGCATCACGCGATCCTGCAGAACACCTGGGCATGTATGCGGACGGAGACCATCTTGACGAGAAATATATGCGAGAATGGACGGAGATTTTCCATAAGCAGTTGCAGGATATATTAAAATGATTTTTCATAGCCTCGACTTCCTTATCTTTTTTCTCGTCGTCTTCAGTTTTTACTGGATGCTGCGAAAGCGTTCTCATCAGAACTGGTTTTTGCTGGTTGCGAGTTATTTTTTTTATAGCTACGTGCATTACTGGTTTGGCTTTTTGCTGCTTGCGACGACGGTGATGGATTTTTGTTGTGCGCGTGCGATCGGGAGGTTTCCGCACAGGAAAAAACTTTTTTTATGGCTGAGTCTGGTTTTCAGTCTGGGGATTTTGGGATTTTTCAAATATTATGGATTTTTTGTAGAGAATGTTTCCCTGTTGCTGCATTCGCTAGGGTTAGGGACATTTACCAATAACCTGCATATTTTTCTTCCGGTCGGGATTTCGTTTTATACGTTTCAATCGATTGGCTATATTGTCGATGTGTATCGTGGGCACACGAAACCTGCACGAAACTTTATTGATTACGGAGTATTTATCAGTCTTTTCCCCCAGTTGGTTGCCGGGCCGATTGAGCGCTCCCATCAATTATTACCGCAGGTACAACGTGCACGCCGATTTGATACAAAGAATGCGGTGAATGCACTGGTTTTGATCTTATGGGGATTTTTCAAGAAACTGGTGATTGCCGATAATGTGGCGGTGACCTGTAATAAAATTTTTGGACTGGAAGATCCGAATTTCGCATTGATCTGGACCGGGGTATTTGCGTTTGCGGTGCAGATATTTGCAGATTTTTCTGCTTATACCGATATTGCCCGTGGGACTAGCCGTTTGCTGGGGTTTGAGCTGATGCGGAACTTCGAGCACCCGTATATCTCACGGTCGCCCGGAGAATTCTGGCGACGCTGGCATATTTCTCTTTCGAACTGGTTTCGCGATTATGTGTATATCCCGTTGGGAGGCTCGCGCGCCGGGAAATGGCGGACGGCGTGGAATGTGATTATCACGTTTTTCCTCAGTGGTTTATGGCATGGCGCACAATGGAATTATGTGATCTGGGGGCTATGGTATGCGGTGCTGCTGGTTATTTACCGCTTGGTCCATCAGATTGTGCCTGCGCGTGTCTGCGAGTGCCGCTGGTTATTTCCTCTGCAATGGGCGATCATGTTTGTTTTCATTAATATCGGCTGGATGTTTTTTCGAGAAACAAACCTCCCGTATATCATTGAATACCTACGCCTTTCCCCATGGAACGTGACCCCCGAACAACTCGGGATTGCGACCTTTTTGTTCTGGATGACCTTTCTTTACGGAATGCCCATCTGGATCCACCACCTCGGTGCATTATTGCCTGAAAAATGGGTGAATCTGTTCCATACACAAGTCACCGGCTGGAGACTGTTTTCTCTTCAAACCCTTCTCGGCTTGTTCTTTTATGTCAGTATCCTCCTCCTTCGGGCAGAATCCACTTCCGATTTCATTTACTTCCAGTTCTAAAAAACATTCTGTGCTTAGAAAGGATTTGGGGATTGACAACCCTGAAACAATAGTGAAACTATAATAAAACAATATGACTATTGTTTCAGTAAGCAAGCGACCATCGGAGTTAGTGACAGGGTATTTGCGTCAGGCGTACCAGGACAATGGGATTTTGCATGGGGAGAAATTGCCGACATTATCCGGGTTAGCGAAAGCGTTGGGGGTGAGTGGATCGACGGTGCAGGGAGTAATAGGAGAATGGGTGAAAGCCGGGCGATTGAGGAGTGAACGCGGGCGTGGGATTTATTGGGTGAAGCCTGAAAAGTTAATAGAGACAAAAGTGGTAACGATTAACCTGAGCCAGCGGCAGATGCGATTGGATACGGTATGGGCGGGGTTGATTTCGTTAGGGATAATGGAAACATTTGCGAAGTTTGAGGGGGAGATACTTTTGCGACCGAGTCGTTTTTCGGAGATAGAAACGGCCGGGAAGTCTGAATATGCGGCGGAGGCGGAGAATTCAGACGGGGCGATTTTGTTTACACGACGAGGATGTATGGATTATGTGCATGCATTTCAACAGGTGGGAAAGCCGGTGATCACGATTAATCCGGATGCTCCGACAGCGACCCGTAATTTTGTTTCTACGGATTACTTTCGGAATGGGTATTTATTGGGACGGACCTGGGGAGAATTAAAGCGGCAACGAATCGGGTTGGTTTTACAGAACTGGCCGGGAGAGTCGGTTGCCTGGATGCTTTTATTATTAGGATTTAAAGCGGGGTTGGAATTTTCCGGACATCCGGAAGCGACTTTGAATTATTACGTCGTGTCTTCTCCGGAGAATGTGCGTGATGAAAAGATGTTTGCGGATTTGTGCCAGTTATTTAATGGGATTCCGGATGCGCTTTATTTTGTTTCTCCAGCGCTGGCCTTACGTGCCATTCGGGTATTTCAAGCCAAGCACATCCAAATCCCTTGTGATGTGAGCATTGTTTCTGGCACAGCGGATGAAGACAGAGATCCGACGATCAAAGGCTTGAGTCTTTTTTCGCAATCGTTGAAAGAAATTGGACATCAAGCGGCAGAGATGATGATAAAAAGGTTGAAGCTCCCGGAATATGAGGCGCCAGGAGAATATATTGGGTGTCATTATGTTACCGGGAGTTCCACCACTCTTCAGGAAAATGAGCGGATACTGGAATTAATAGCAGAAAAACTTCCGGAGGTTTCCTGTCCCTGAAAAAAACGGGAATCCTGGAGCAAAAAATAACTGGATATGCATTCACAGAAAACAGACATTTTGATTGTGGGGGGAGGACTGGGCGGAGTGGCCGCAGCACTAGCCGCAACAGATGCCGGATTTCGGGTGATATTAACGGAAGAATGTGACTGGCTTGGTGGACAATTAACTTCTCAGGCGGTACCCCCGGATGAACATCCATGGATTGAAAAATTTGGATGCACCAGAAGGTACGCGGAATTACGGGAAGGCGTCCGGAAGTTTTATCGGGATCATTTTCCACTAAATGAAACGGCCAGAAAAAATGGCAGTTTAAATCCTGGAGGTGGAACTGTTTCCAAACTTTGCCATTTACCGGAAATTTCTGCGCAGGTGATTTTCAATATGCTGGCACCAGCGAAAGCCGCAGGGAAATTAAAGATTTTCCTACGATGCCGCCCGACTGCTGTATCTGGAAGTCTGGAACATATTGATATCGTCCAGTTTGTTCATATAGAAAATGGCAAAGTGCTGGAAGTTGCAGCAAAGATGGTGATTGATGCGACAGAAACCGGAGAGTTATTACCTTTGGCTGAGATCGATTGGGTGACCGGAGCAGAATCCCGGGCGGAGTTTGGTGAGCCCCATGCACCGGAAAATGCGAACCCTGAAGATGTGCAATCGATCACCTGGTGCTTTCCTTTGGCATTCGATGCCAGTGTGAATGCTCCGGTGGAGGAATACAGGATATCGAAACCCGCACAATATGAACGATGGAAAAATTACATTCCTGAATTGACTCCCCCATGGCCGGGACGTGCGCTGGATCTTTGTTATTCGAATCCCAAAACCTGTCAGCCCGTGGAATTTCCATTGTTTCCCGATCCTGAAAACCCGCGGCAGTGGAACCTCTGGCGGTATCGACAAATTCTGGATCCGGATATTTTTACGGATTCCGGGTCCTGGCATCCTGTGACATTGGTGAATTGGCCACAAAATGATTATTACCTTCATAACCTGATTGGAAAATCGTGGGAGGAGCAACAGGAGATTCTGGAAGAGGCACGGCAGTTATCGCTGAGTTTTGCTTACTGGTTACAAAATGAAGTTCCGCGCCCGGATGGAAAAACGGGTTATCCCGGACTTTATCTGCGTCCGGACATTGCAGGAACATCTGATGGTTTAGCTAAAGCTGCTTATATTAGAGAGTCACGAAGGATCAAAGCACTGACAACGGTCACAGAGTGTGATATCGGGACGAATGTACGCGGCGAGCGCTGGCCGGAATTTGTCGAAACAAGTGTTGGGGTTGGCAGCTATCGTATGGATTTACATCCCAGTACTGCAGGTAGAAATTATGTGGATATCGGATGCTATCCATTTCAAATCCCTTTAGGAATTTTGATCCCCCGGGCACATCGTAATTTATTAGCAGGTGCTAAAAATGTCGGGACGACCCATATAACGAATGGTGCTTTTCGGTTGCACCCCGTGGAGTGGAATATTGGGGAAGCTGCCGGAGCATTAGCTGTATTTTGTTTGCAGAAAAATCAATGTCCTGCACAGGTACATGAATGTCCGACGCGACGGAAAGAGTATCAGTCATTTTTAACGGATCAGGGGATTGAAATTTCCTGGCCTGCGTTACATGCGCGTTAGTACAAACCATTTATTTTTAAACAATGAAAAAGATTCGGATTGGATTTGTGGATTATCGATTGGACATCGCGCATGCGTCGATGTTGTGTACGAAGATTCAAAACCGGAAAGAAGTGGATGCGTGTGAAGTGGTTGTGTGTACTGCATTGGAAGAAGAATCCGGTAAGGTCTGGGCGAATAAACACAATATCTCTTATGTTCGATCTGCGTCAGAAATGGCTGGGCATGTGGATGCGGTGATGATTCCGGCATCATCTCATCCGGAGTTGCATTTATCGTTATTTGAATCCTGTATTTCGTTGGGTGTGCCGGTTTTTATTGATAAACCATTGGCGCAGGATATGGAGTCTGCTTGTCGAATTTTTGAATTAGCGCAGGAAAATAATATTACAGTCTCCAGTAGTTCCGCGTTACGTTTTGCAGCAGAAGTCCAGGAAGTGCTCAAAGAAAACCTCTCGCTGGACTTTGTTCAGACCTGGGGTGGGTACAGTCAGCGATTTGATGAATTTTTGATTCACCCTATGGAACTGGCGATAACATTAATGGGGCCAGATTTTCATTCTGTCACGCGGGTGTCGCGAGGAAATAATCACCACTTTACATTAAATTATCCGGAAGGTCGCCAGGCAGATGTCTTTTTTTCTGCAGCAGAACAACCATACGAATTTGCTGTGTGCAGCCAGAATTCCTGGAAACACTACACCTTGCAGTCTGGCTTTTTTGATCACTTGATCACCAGCCTGCTCGAAGCATTTCGTACGAATACACCCCTGGTCCCAAGCTCACAAACCCTGGCCGTCCTGAAAGCGATGGAAACCACCGAATGAGTTAAATAGTTATGAACAAAAAGAAGATAGTTATTATTGGTCTTGGTGGAATTGGTCAGCGGCATATTCAATGTGTTGAGGAATCGGCTGGAGCGACATTGGTAGCGGGAGTGGATCCTGACATTTCCAGGCAGGAGGTATTTCGAAAAGAACAGGGGTTGCCGGTGTTTGCATCGGTGGAGGAGTTGTTGCGATTTGAGGTCCCTGATGGCGTGATTATTGCGACGCCTCCTTCGGCACGTGCTTCTATTTTATGTGAGGTATTGCCGATGGGGTGTCATGTGTTGATGGAAAAACCGTTGGCGCATACAAGAGAACATGCACAGGATATAGTTGAGCTTGCTCGACAATTTCCGCAGGCGCCGGTTCATGTCGGATTTTGTCATCGATTTACAGGAGCGGCAGAAGTTGCGAAAACTCAATTGAGAAAAGGCATGATTGGGGATGTGGTCTGGATGAATATTAATTTCTCGGGGAATAATCCTCAAATGGAATCGCGGTGGATGACAGATCCTGCGTTGTCTGGTGGTGGAGCGGCAATGGACAATGCGTGTCATGCGGTGGATTTATTTCGTTTTGTGATTGGGGAGTCGATCCAGGCGAAAAGTTTTTTGAGACGGAGTTGGGTGTCGCGTGGGGATGACAGTTTTTTATTAGCAGTGCAGGAGGAATCGGG
>CAKUMP010000051.1 GCA_934667795.1 uncultured Chthoniobacterales bacterium
TTCGTCGGCACTGCTCATGACCAGGCTGAGGGTACCATTTTCTCCGGTAATTTCCCAATGAGCATGACGTGGAATACTGGAAAATTCCGCACGTTCGTATTGCAAGACAATCCCGTTTTTGAATGTGATCAGGGCCATTCCGTGTGTTTCTGCATTGGATCCGGGTGCCACATATTGCGAAAAACCCGGTGCCGCTTCCCAGGTGTGCGCCAACACATGCGCCGGTTCCGTCTGTAAATCCAACAACCCGAAAAGGTAGTCGAAATCATAACACCCCCAGTTCATCAGGATTCCCCCCCCATTTAATTCCCGATTAAGACGCCATACAGGAGGTGCTTTGACAGGAGGCGCACTGGGCTGCGTAATCACCCGACAGGAAATCGATCGAATTTTTCCCAGATGCCCTTCACGAATAAACTCTGTCGCAATGCGCGCGGATTCCAATGTGCGATTTCGAGACGAAGCACATGCGACAATCAGCCCATTTTTAGCTGCATCTAATTGCCGCCATTCGTCCATGTTCATCGTCACGGGTTTTTCGAGTAAAATATGTTTCCCTGCGGCCAGCGCCTGCAGAGCAATTTTCGCACGAACGCCGGTCGGCAATGCAATCACTACCCCCGCGATCGAATCATCGGCCAGAACTTCTTCCACTTTGTCCGTCCAGCGCAATACAGAAAATTCTTTTTGCACCGCTTGTGCAGCCTCCGCCCGAAGGTCACATACCACCACGACTTCTGCGTCAGAAATCGCATTAATTGCTTTTACATGATGACGCCCAATAACTCCGCAACCAATAACTCCTAATTTAATCATTTCTAAATATAATTTTATTCAATGTGAATGTTTTCGAAAATGTTGCAATTCAAAAATAGGCTTGCACGAAAACAGGAATCCACAGGAACATGCATCTATGTTTACGGAAACCGATTATCATTTTGATGAGGTGATCGAGCGTCGCGGTACGCATTCGATGAAATGGCTTAGCCCAGGTGCTGACCCGAGTGTGGATTTGAGTGAAGCACTGCTTCCGATGTGGGTGGCCGACATGGATTTCCGCACCGCACCTCCCATTCTGGAGGCATTGCAAAAAGAAATAAGCCATGGCATTTTCGGATACCGCCAGACTCCCGACCGCTATACGGAAGCCGTCCTGAATTGGCAAAAAAAACATTTTGACTGGCAAGCGCACCCCCAATGGCTGGTTCCCATGCCGGGCGTCATCAGTGCTATCAATATTGCTATCCAGGCATTTTCACTCCCGGGTGACCACATTCTGATCCAACCACCTGTCTATCATCATTTTTTTCATGATGTCATTTCCAACGGGCGGCGCGTTGCGGAGGCGCCGCTGGTAGAAGAAAACGGGGTTTATCATTTTGATCCGGCGATTTTCAAAGCAGCGATCCGTCCCAATACCCGGCTATTTATTCTTTGTAACCCGCATAACCCCACCGGAAATGTCTGGTCCAGAGAAGACCTCCTCACCATGGCCACGATCTGTCAGGAACATGGAATCCTTGTCATTTCAGACGAAATCCATCAGGACCTTGTATTTGATAAAACCGCCAGACACATCGCCTGGGGGACACTCGGAGATGAAATTGCCAACAACGCCATCATTTGTACTGCGCCCAGTAAAACCTTCAACCTGGCCGGACTCCAGTGCGCCAATATTTTTATCCCGAATAAACATCTTCGCCAAATCTATACCGAACAACGTAACCGCTGCGGACTTTTTCTGACCAATACGATGGGAAGTATCGCCTGCGAAGCCGCCTACCGCGACGGCGAACCCTGGTTGAATGCCGCCCTCCAATATATCCATGACAATCACGTTTATCTCGTAGAAGAAATCCGAAAACGCAACCTGCCGTTCAATGTGACTCCCACCAAAGCCCTTTACCTAGCATGGATCGATTTTCGTCAGCTCAATTTGCCAGCAGAAGAATTAAATCAACGCCTCCATCGCGCCCGTCTCTGGCTGGATGACGGAAGAAAATTCGGTACCCAGGGGCATGGTTTCATGCGAATCAACCTGGCATGTCCACGCGCCTTCGTCACCAAAGCTCTTGAGCGTTTAGAGCAATTTTGGACATAAATGGTGCGCGGTACTGGGTTTGAACCAGTGACCCCCTGCGTGTGAAGCAGGTGCTCTACCACTGAGCTAACCGCGCAAAATCCTGAAAAACCTTCAGGGAAGGCAGTAAAATTAGCGGAATCACACAAAGCCGGTCAAGTGAATAGGATAAGATCCGGCAGTTTTTGCAGAAAATGCTCAAAATTCACTCCCGTGGATGCATTTTTGGCTCAAATTTATGGAAATCCCTGTTAGCATAGTGGGATAAAGTCATAATTTGGTGTGAATTATGCTGTCAATGAGGGCAAAAGTAGTAACAGAGAATTTTTTTAAGGTATTGGGGTACGATGCGACATAAGCGGCAGAGATCAGGATTTGGGGTAGTATTGGTACTATTCGGATTAGTGACTGCAGGTGGGGCATGGTATTGGAAATGGCAGCAGGGCGAGTGGGGGCCGGGTCGGGAGAAACAGGCGGCGGTCGAACAATCGGCGGGGCAATACGATGAAGCGAAATCCATTGAAGAAATATCTTTCAGCACCGAAGCACTGGAAGCAGCCGTTTTGCAGGAAGCCGTACGACGTAAATGGATCGAATTTTCTGCCCGTGGAAATGGCAGGGATCATTGTCAGGCCAGATTAAAAAACCTGCGTGCGGTGACATTGCGCCTCAGGATCCCCTTTGGGTTAATTTTACGGGAAGGGCATTCGCTGGTGATTGTGGTCAGGAGCGCGGAAATCACCGTTGCGCCCGGAGTGGAGACCAGCGTGCGACTGGAGACCGCAGCCATTCATGCATCGAATCAGATCTATGAAAGAAATTTTGAATTAACAAATTTGCGGAGTGAGAAGCTGCGTCCTTTATTGCGACATGTGGCAAGGAACCGGCAATTGCAATTACCGGCGATTCAAACTGCGATTCTAGCATTTGTGGAAAACCACCCGTTAAGTTTATTTGCACGGTTTGAACTCATCGCCGGGAAGTCGGCTGCTACCGAAGATGTGGAATGGTTCCAGGTGGAAACCCGACATATTATTGCAGCGCTACAAATTCTGGAAGCACTCGGGATTTCTCAGGAACATGTGGCACTCGGGGTGGATCCACAATTGAAAATAGAAGCCATGATTGACCCCTTGGCGCATGAACCGGCAAAGACGCTTTATCAGATTTCCGATCGCGAGGAATGGCAGTTCTGGGAAGACCATTTACTCCATGGAGATATGGCAACCCGACATTATGCCTTGTTTGGTATCGCACAATATTTTCCGGAAGTTGCCCTTAAAATGCTCCCCCGATGGATTCGTGAAGATAAATTAAAACCCCTGTTCCGCACTTCCGCCATCTATTCTATGGCACATACCAGAAAGTACGAAGCTTTATCAATTTTACAAAATTTATTGATGGAATATCAGGAAGCCGGAGAACTCGAACTCGCGCTGGTACAAAGCCAACGCCGATTGTCCCAAACCCTTCATGCCCCCGTCCGAATCGAATTGCCTGTGGAATTTAAAGCCACAGAACCCATGCTCATGGGCGACCCGCCCCCCGGCTGGCTCCCGACATTTCTAAGTCGCGACTTTTGACGGAGGAGCGAGGTGGGAAGGACAGGAGTTCTATATGGCCGTCGGGGTATTCTACGAGGGCGGAACAATTTTCGACCCAGTCTCCGCAGTTGTAGTAATGGGTTTGATCAAACTGACGTATTGCCGGGTGGTGGATGTGTCCACACAGGACGGCTTCCACTTGTTGTTCTTCTGCAAAACGGCTCACCGTTTCTTCAAATTTGGAAATGAAACTGATAACATTTTTCACTTCATTTTTGATATAGGCAGAAAGCGACCAGTATTCTTTTCCTGAAAGCCGACGGAAGAAGTTCACCATGGGATTTAATCGCAACAGGAGTTTATACCCGATATCGCCGACATGTGCGAGCCAGCCGAGGTTTTGAATCACAGAGTCCAGTTCGTGCCCGTGGATCACCAGAATCCGCTGTCCTGCAGCCGTCGTATGAATATCATTTTTTTGAATCGTGATTGCTCCATAATTCCCCAGGAAGCTATCGACAAATTCATCATGATTTCCTGGAATATAAATGACCTTTACGCCTTTACGTCCAAGTCTCAGGATTTTTTGAAGGACATCATTATGCGATTGCGGCCAGTAAATTCCGCGCCGAAGCGCCCAGATATCAATAATATCGCCTACCAGATAAAGTGTCTCGCATTGGTTATTTTTTATAAATTCAAGGAAGGCATCCGCATTGGCTCCGCGTGTCCCCAGATGCAAGTCTGAAACCCAGATTGTTCGATATTCTGCCATAGCAGATCAACTACCTTAGGTATATTAAAAATGCGATAAAAAAGAGTGTGACAATTTTGTGACGTAACTCAGACTTCTCTTCTCCATTTGGAGATTTTCTGGCGCAATCGATCCAGGTTGGAGAACTCTTGATGTACCGGTGGAAGCTGGGCTAAAAGTTCATCCAGTGGCGGAACTCTCCCCCAGCCGGTGAGTGTAAAAAACTCAAAGGGCTGATCGACTTCGAGTCCGGCTTCACGGTTGGCGCGAATATAGCGTTTGCGCAATTCGGAATGCCATTCTTCCAGCGACTGCGGGCTCTTGGTCGAATGCCTCCCCACCCAGGGAAGCCATTCTCGAATTTGTGATTGATGGCACCAGGACATTTCCGCAACCATATCGATCACGGGTTCCACAGCAATCGCCAGGTCAAACCCCGCTTCAGACATCGTATAGGAATCATATGTCGTCAAAATAATAGGTGCTTTGCAATGGGTGTTCGCGCTCTCCGGGTACTCCGGCGTAAAGGCATGTGGCATGTGAATCAGGAATGCAACCCGTCGGATTGCTTCCGCTACCACCAGGTGGTCATTATGCACCCCAGCCAATGGATCAGTTGGGATCGGCGGACAAATCAAAATATCCGGCTGGAAATCACGGATCGATTTCCAAAGTGCCGCTAAAAGATTTCGCGAAAGCATCAGACTTGCATCTCGTGGTACGGAGCCATCCGGCAAACGTAACAACTCAAATTCATAGCCGCCAATCCGGGCACTTGCGAGCTGTTCCCGTAAGCGAACCTGTCCGGTCTCTTCACGGTCCAACTCGTAATGCCCGGCCTTCCCGTCCGTACACAAAATGACTTTTGAACGAAAGATGTTCCCGTGAGTACGTTTTAATAATTCAAATGTACCCGCACCAAAAAATTCAAAGTCATCAAAGTGGGCATGGACAAAAAGTGCTTTCATGTGCTTGAGAATATCACGAAATTTCATTCTGCCAATCGCGGAATTCACTATCAGCTCAAAACAGGAAGAATTTATCCGCAGATTTTAAGTTTTTTTGGACAAGAGTGTCCTCAAATATTTTGCGGCAGCCACCATGTTTTCCAGTGCCGGGATCACTTCGCGCCACTGACGTGTTTTTAATCCGCAGTCGGGATTCACCCACAACCGCTCCGCCGGGATTCTTTTGGCCGCTTTTTGCAGCAATGCAATCATATCTTCCGTTTTGGGAATATTCGGAGAATGAATGTCATATACCCCCGGACCAATCTCATTTGGGTAATCAAACGCGTCAAAAGCATCCAGCAATTCCATATCGGAACGGGAAGTTTCAATCGTGATCACATCCGCATCCATGTCTGCTATAGAGTCAATGATATCATTGAACTCTGAATAACACATATGGGTATGGATCTGGGTTTCGTCCGCCACTCCATTTGCCGTGATACGAAACGCATGGATTGCCCAGTCCAGATAGTTTTTCCATTCGGATTTCCGTAATGGCAACCCTTCACGCAATGCGGCTTCATCAATCTGAATGACTTTTATGCCGGCTTTTTCCAGATCCAGAACTTCTTCCCGTATCGCCAGCGCAAGCTGATAACACGATTCCGAGCGCGGCTGATCATCACGTACAAATGACCAGTTCAAGATGGTCACCGGACCGGTCAACATTCCTTTCATCGGTCTGGATGTCAATGACTGCGCATACTGTGACCAGAAAATTGTCATCGGTTTTGGACGTTGAATATCTCCATATAAAATGGGGGGCTTCACACAACGCGAACCATAGGATTGGACCCAGCCAAACTGGCTGAAAGCATATCCATCGAGTTGTTCGCCAAAATATTCCACCATGTCATTTCGCTCCGCCTCCCCATGCACCAGCACATCCAGATCCAGTGCTTCCTGTTTTTGAACACAGTCTGCAATTTCTTGTTTCATGGCTGCCAGATACGCCTCCCGGCTTAGTTTTCCATTTTTATACTGGCTTCGTACCTGGCGAATTTCTTTCGTTTGAGGAAATGAACCAATCGTGGTGGTAGGAAAGAGTGGCAATTGAAGCAATGCCCGTTGTTTCCTGGCACGTTCTGCATATCGGCTTTTTCGCTCCCCGGATTTCGCATCTATTTTTGCAACCACCTGTTTTACTTCAGGGTGATGGACACGAGAAGAATGACGTCGGGAATCAATCGCAGCACGATTTTCTTCCAGTTCCTTCCGGACCGTTTCCCGACCATGATTCAATGCCCGGGCCAGGATCAGTAACTCGTCCAGTTTTTGTCTGGCAAAGGCTAACCACGACTTGATTTCATGATCCAGTTTTTCCTCACTCTCCAGATCCACCGGAACATGCAACAACGAACAGGTGGGTGCAATCCAAAGCCTTTCGCCTAGTTTTTCTGCGACAGGTTCCAGCCAGTCCAGTGTTCCATTCAAATCCGTTTTCCAGATGTTTCGCCCATTGATAACTCCCAGGGATAAAATACGATCTTCACCCAGTTCCTCCAGCAATCGTTCCACATCCTGACGCCCATTAATCGCATCCAGATGAATCCCCTGTACGGGCAACTGCGTAGCGAGCGACAGGTTTTCTGCCAACGCACCAAAATACGTGGTCAATAATAATTTTAACCTGCCTTCACGCACTGCACGGGATTCGCTCAATTTCTGATACCCCGCAAGAAACGCCTTCGGCCATTCTTTTTCCAATTCGGTGACAAGAATCGGTTCATCTATCTGGACCCATTCCGCCCCGGCGCCCGCCAGCGCATCCAGCAATTCTCCATATACAGAAATCAACGCCGGTAATAACTTCAATTTATCTACCCCGTCTTTCACTTTGCCCAGCGCGAGATAAGTAAGAGGTCCGACAATGACCGGCTTTGCCTGTACTCCAATCACCTTAGCCTCTGCTAATTGTTCCAGCAACCGTGATGGATTTAATTGAAACCGGGTTTCCGCATCAAATTCCGGGACAATATAATGATAATTAGTATCAAACCATTTTGTCATTTCCCCTGCTGCGATGCCGCCACAACAATCCGCATGCGCGTCATCGTCCTGAGCGGCACGTCCACGAGCGACGCGAAAATAATTATCCAGTTCCTCTCCATGGAACCCTTGTGCGCGTTCCGGGAGATGGCTCAATGTAAAACTCATGTCCAATACATGATCATAAAAAGAAAAATCTCCCACCGGAACCCAGGCCAAAGCGGATTGCTGCTGCCAGTGCCGTTCGCGCAATGCTTTTCCCACCGCATTTAGCTCCTTCTTTGAGGATTCCCCTTTCCAATACGCTTCCAATGCAAACTTTAATTCTCGTTTCGCTCCAATTCTTGGAAAACCTAAATTATGTGTAATTGCCATATGCCTGAATGATTCTTTGTTGGTTCAATAAACTGACATCCTGAAATTAACAGTTTTCATTCATGAAGAAAAATGATATATTTTCACGTATCAATGAATTTTATTCATAATTAAAATGTCTATTCTGGACCGTCATCATTTAGAAATCATTCGAGCAACGGAGGAGCAGGGGTCTGTAACGGCAGCGGCTTCGAAGTTGCATCTTACGCAATCGGCATTGAGCCACAGCATTCGCAAGCTGGAAGAAGAATTGGGAGTAAATATCTGGATTCGTGAAGGGAGAGGGTTACGTCTGACACAACCCGGGGAGTATCTTCTGGCAGCAGCCAACCGATTGCTCCCGCAGTTTTCTCATATTGAAGAACATCTGCGCCAGTTCGCGCAAGGAGAACGCGGTACCTTACGCATCGGGATCGAATGTCACCCCTGCTACCGCTGGTTATTAAAAGTAGCATCGCCCTTTCTTTCCGAATGGCCACTGGTCGATCTGGATGTGAAACAAAAATTTCAATTCGGGGGGATTGGTGCACTTTTTGGTTACGAAATCGACATGCTTCTGACACCTGACCCGCTCTACAAAACGGGGTTACTTTTCACACCGGTTTACGATTACGAACAGGTTCTGGTGGTTGGCCCGCAACACCCACTGCGCGATCATTGCTATATCCAACCCAAGTTGCTCCTGAATGAAACCCTCATCACCTATCCGGTATCCATCGACCGCCTGGATATTTTCTCCCATTTCTTAACGCCTGCCGGGATCTCCCCCAAATCCCATAAACTCATTGAAACCACCGACATCATGCTGCAAATGGTTGCCAGCGGACGCGGAGTCGCATCCCTCCCCCACTGGCTCGTAGAAGAATACGCCACCAAGTTCGAAATCTTTTCTGTCCGCCTCGGCCAACATGGAATCCACAAACAACTCTTCCTCGGCATCCGCGAAACCGACGCCCCTATCGATTACATCCAAGGATTCCTGGCCCTCGCTAAACAATTCTAGTGTACTCTGTGGTTCGGACAAGTTCTTGCACGAAGACGGTGAGGGGGGCGTCTTGAAGGCGGGATGTTTTTATGCCTGCGGCGATCGTGAGCAGAGGGAGGGCAGGTTTTATGGGGATTAATTTTACGCCTCCCGGCACCAGACGGCTTTGCCGGACTGCTACGAATGCTATCCCCTGACGTGATTCCACTGCGGCCAGGAGACTGTCAATTCCATCATACTCTCCCTTGACTTCAGGATGCACTCCATTTTGTCGAAGCCATCCGTACACCCGTTCCCAATATTCCGGATATTGCTTTTGAGAAAAAAACAAAAATGTTTCGTCTTTCAGGTCATCGACATTCAAGGATTTTTTCTTTGCCAGCGGATTCACTTTGCTCACTGCCACCTGCCAAGGAAGTTGCAGCAATGGAACCCAGACTACTCCCCTTATGGATTTTCCTGACTTGCAATCTCCGGCTAATGACATTTTTTGTCCATCTCCTTCCGGTTCGACTGTCAGAATCACATCCACCTCATCGGCTTCCAGTTTGGATAACATTTCCTGCGTTGATAAATCCATCAACTCCACATATGCGTTTGAATGCACTTGAGTGAAACTTGCAACGGCCTCGGATAAAACGCCGGCAGTCAAGGAAGGGGCATACCCTACACGTAGCCGTAATTGCGTACCCGCATTTCTTACATCTTCCAGAAACTGATCTGCCTGCGCCAGCAACTCATTTGCTTTTTTCCATACATACTCTCCTGTTGGAGTTAAATGAATCGAATGCGCCTGTCGTTCAAAAAGACAATGTCCGATTTCTTCTTCCAGCGCCTTGATCTGGCGACTGAGTGCGGATTGGGTCAAGAAAATTTTCTGGGCTGCCCGGCTGATATTCCCTTCCTCTGCCACCGCCACAAAATACCGCAATTGTCGAAGTTCCATTTTTCCAGCATACCAGAAATGCATGCTCAGGCCAAGTTATCAGCATTAGCCAAAACAAATTTTTATCGCATAATAGATACATGAACAAAACAGCTAATACATTTACTATTCGTCGTTCAAATGAACGTGGGCAAGCGGATCATGGATGGTTGAAATCTCAACATACCTTTTCCTTTGCGAACTATTATGACCCAGCGCACATGGGGTTTCGCTCTTTACGTGTAATTAACGAAGACCAGGTGGATCCCGGTCAGGGGTTTCCCGCACACCCTCATCGCGATATGGAAATTTTCAGTTATGTGCTGTCAGGTGCCCTGGCGCATAAAGACAGTCTCGGAAATGAACGCGAGATCCAGCCTGGAGAAATCCAACTCATGAGCGCAGGACAGGGAGTCACGCATAGTGAATACAATCCCAGCCGAAGCACACCCGTTCATTTTTTCCAGATCTGGATCCAGCCCAGGCAGCACGGACTCAAACCGTCCTATACGGAATGGAAACCCACTCCAGAGTCTTTGAGTCAGCCAAAACTTCTGGTCATTTCTCCAGATGGTCGCGAAAATTCTGCAACAATCCAACAGGATGCATTTGTTTATCGTCTGAAACTTGAAACCGGACAGACGCTGACACATGTGCTTGCCCAAAATCGTGGCCTCTGGCTTCAGATTGCCAGTGGAAAAGTAAAATTTTCCGACGAAACCCTTCACGCCGGAGATGCTGCCAGCACCGAAACTGCCGGAACTTTCAGCATCACCGCACTTGAACCCACCGAAGCGTTATTATTTGACCTTCATTAATCTATAAATTAAACTTAAATATTATATGACAAAACTACTCGTCCTTTATTATTCCGCTTACGGCCATGTGGAAACGCTTGCAAAAACCATTGCAGAAGGTGCCAAAGAAGTCGCTAATGTGGAAGTCACCCTCAAACGTGTACCCGAAACCATTCCGGCTGAAATTGCCGGTAATGTGGGGATCAAACTGGACCAGGATGCACCTGTAGCCGACCCGAAAGAATTGGGAAATTACGATGCCATTATTTTTGGTTCGCCCACCCGTTTTGGAAATATGACCGCTCAAATGCGAAATTTCCTGGACCAGACCGGGAAACTCTGGGTCGAAGGTGCATTAGTCGGCAAAGTCGGCAGCGTTTTCACCAGCACCGGAACCGGTGGCGGAAACGAAAGCACGATTATCAGCTTCGTAACGACCCTCATGCACCATGGAATGGTTTATGTTGGCTTGCCTTACGCATGTCCTGAACTGGCGGATATCAGCGAAGTAAAAGGTGGCTCCCCATGGGGCGCAGCCACGATTGCCGGTGCAGATGGATCACGTCAGCCCAGCGCAAAAGAACTCGCTCAGGCACGTTTCCAGGGGAAACATGTCGCAACCATCGCGGCAAAAGTAAGCAGAAGCGAATAAATATTCGTTCCGCAAATTGGATTTCGCGGGGCGTCTTGCGTTTTTACGTGGACGCCCCTGTTCTGTTTTTGGGCGAACGCAATTCGCCCCTACTCGGAAATCACCACCTTATCGGCCAGGGCGGGGACTTTTGCTTTCAATTCTTTGGCAATAATACTTGCCATTAACCGTGCACCCTCTTGCGTAAAATGGGTGATATCATTCGGCATGATCAAGTAGGCGCCATCCACTGGTCCAAGCGATTGAAAAACTTCTCCGCTTTTTTCATATAAATCCAGCACAGGTACGCCCTCGGCCTCGCCCAGTTCTTTCATGGCATCCACATAAGGTTGCTGCTCGCGCGTCAATTGTCCATTCGCATCAAATTTGCGACGAAATGGCATGGTGATCAAA
>CAKUMP010000052.1 GCA_934667795.1 uncultured Chthoniobacterales bacterium
GAAAACAACTGCATGGCGTACCTTTTTCAATGGAGCAGGGTTACCTGTCTTCCTGCTCATGGTGGCTCTCATCTATGAAATGTTCCTTCTGGCGGTGCTGTTTGCACCGCCAGGCTCGGGGCCATGGAGTCAGTTTTCGGAAGAATTCAAGGTCTGGTGTTTTAGTTATGATCCACGCACCGGCGGAATGGAATGGGGAGCTGTGTGGATCATGTTGCTGGAACCACCTGTGCTGGCACTGATTGCTGGATTTATCTACCGACGGAATCTGGTGGAGTTATTTCAAAAGGGAGGTGGCGGTATTCTGAAACATTGGAAGGCGGCTGCCGCAGGGGTTCTGATTTCTTCCGGTGCTTTATTCGGGTTGTCCGAGTACGCCCGGCTGACAGACAGCCAGAAAGAAATTTTACCATTTCCGGGTGAGCGAATCCGGACAAGAATTTCTCCTCCGGAACTGCGGCTTGCGGATCAGAACGGGAAGGAAATTTCATTGGAAACGCTTCGCGGGAAAGTGGTTTTATTGACAGGTGTTTACGCGACTTGCTCTACGGCTTGTCCGGAAATATTACGGACGTTGAAAAATGTGATCGAAGAAGTACCGGAAGAGGTGCGGCACAAACTGGTTGCGGTTGCCGTTTCTTTGGATCCGGAAAATGATAACACGACGATGATGCAGGCGGTTGCGACAGCGTATCAATTCCCGCAGCCGGGGTTTCATTATATTAATGGAGATGCGGAGACGGTGCGTGCCATTTTACATCGGTTGGGGTTTTCGGCTGTGCGGAACCAGGAAACCGGCGCAATTGATCATGCCAATTTATTTATTCTGTTTGATGTGGATGGGTATATTGCCTACCGCTTTAACCTGGATGCGCGTCATGAACCCTGGATTCATGAGGCAGTGGAACAATTAATGATGGAAGTGAACGATGCGGCGGTAGTCGCGAATGTGATGGCACCATGAGTATGATGGATAAAATGGCCTGGGAGCAGACGGGAAATACAGGGGTGTCAGATAACACGCATAAAACGGACTCGGAAAGCAGGGTGGATGAAAATCTTTCGGAAAATGTGCCAGTAAAGCGGATCCGGCTTGAGCGGCTGTTTTTGTTTTTTGAGCGAGCTCTGGGACGGTTTGACGGCTGGATGAACAGGCTGATTCCGGAAAACTGGAATCCGCTGGCGCAAACCGGACGCGCTGCAAATCTTGCATTGATTGTCTGTGTGCTTTCTGGCGTGCTGATGTTGCTCTGGTATTCTCCCAGTGTCCAGTTTGCGCATTCTTCGCTGGAAGCGATTCAAGGCAGGACGTTAGGAGGATGGATTCGAGCGATCCATCGTTACAGTTCTGATCTTGTCATGCTGTTGTTGTTTATCCACGCGGGCAGGATGTTTTTATTAAAAAAATTTATTGGTTCTCGCTGGCTGGCGTGGACGACGGGAGTGGGTCTGCTGGGGCTCGTGTGGTTAATCGGCTGGACGGGCTTCTGGCTGGTATGGGATCAACCTGCACAGCAGGTGGCGGTGACATCGATGCAGTTTCTGGATGCATTTCCCATTTTTGGCGAGCCGATGAGCCGGCAATTTCTTGTGGACCGCCTGGTGCCAAGTCCGTTGTTTTTTGTGGTATTTTTTCTGCACATGCTGCTGCCACTTGGAATTGCTGCAGGACTGGTGTTGCATTTGTCGCGTCTGAATCGAGTACAGATTTTTCCGGATAAATGGTTGTCCATTGCGTTGGTCGTGGGGATCGCGCTGGCGTCATGGCTGGTTCCTGCACCGCTGGATGAACCGGCAGCGATGGCGGTCAAGGCACCCGGATTTACGGTGGATGCCTGGTATCTGACACCCCTTGCGCTGGGGTTACGTTTTCAAACCATGGGGCTTTGGGCTTGTCTGGGAGCGGTGGTGGTGCTGGCTGCGTTTCCCTGGATATTTAGCCGTCGCGTGCGGAAAATCATTTCTCCTCGGGATGAATCGATACCTGTGACACCCTGGCAAACGGTCGTTTTGGAGTCTCGATGTCATGCCTGTACTCAGTGTGTGCAGGATTGCCCCTTTCATGCGGTGAGCATGGTGGCGCGTACGGATGGGAAAAAATTTGTTGCGCGTGCGTGGGTGAATCCTGATCTTTGTGTGGGGTGTGCGGTGTGTGTGGGGTCTTGTGATTCTGAAGCAATGAATTTGACATGGTTTGATATTCATGTGGAAGAGAAACGGATTACCGAGGCGGCTGCTCGGGCGCGTGAGGAAAATGAAAATGCTTTTTTGGCGCTGGTGGCAGCGGATATTCATGGTGGTTTTTCGCATTTTCAGGAAATGTATTGGAAAAAATTATTGCCCGGATATCACGTTGAACCGGTGCCCACGGCGAGCTGGGTGCGTCCGAAGTTTGTAGAACGTCTTTTGAAAGGCGGTGTGCAAGGGGTGTTGATTGTACGCGATACCCGTGCGGAATCCGCAGTGCGCGATGGAAACCGCTGGGTGCTGGATCGCCTGGAAGGAACACGCCCACCGCATTTTCGCTCGGCCCGAGCCGGAAATGAAAACTGGTATGTGGCAGACTTCAATGTGTCTGATGCCTCCGCTCTCACGCAGGAAGCAACAGCGTTTTTACAGAAGCCGGCAGAAAGTCAGAAAAAGGAAAAATCAGCCGATTTCCTGTTGGGACATCATCGTACGTACCGCCCGGGACGCCTACGCGCAGCCATTTTTAGTGGAATTCTTGCGGTGTTGCTGGCGGTAGTGACGATTGCCCCCAGTCATTTAAAAGTAGAGAATCCGGCGCCGACGGAACCCGAACTGATCTTTTCTTTCCGTGTGTTGGGCGACCTGATGGAAGTTTCAGAGGACACCTCTTTGGAAGACGAAAGTAAACCTGTTCACATGCGAGGACGCAGTACGAAAAAGCCACAACGTTACCCGGTAAAAATTACGTTAACCATTGATGGCGAGAGCGAAATACGTGAATTTTCTGCAAAGGGAATTTCCAGCGACGGACCCGCAATTGATGAGTGGAGAATTTTTCTTCAACCCGGTTTACGCAAGGTTCAAATTGAAATTGACCATGGTTCGAACAACCCTCCCAGTACCTGGTCGGGAGATATTCTTGCACAATCGCGCCATATTCATGTAATTACTCATTCACCTGCTGATGGATTCCTGCTTGAATAATTCACATACTCGTACAGTCCGTTCTAGACCATTTCTCTATGCGGATTTACTTTTGCGTATGGTGATGGCATTGTTTGAACTAACTAAACCGAGAATTGCATTTGCGTCTGTTGTGACGGTGATTGCTGCGTATGTGTCTGCAGGGGGCACTCGCTCGGTGGTGGAGTTGTTTATTTTGTTCTGTGCCTCAGGAATGGCCGCCGGTGGGAGCCTGGCTTTTAATCAATGGTGGGAGCGAGATACCGATCCACTGATGAAACGAACGTGTGCACGTCCCTTGCCAAGGAGTTGTATTCCTGCCTGGGTGGCGCTGGCCTGGAGTATCTTTTTATCGATTGCCGGAGTTTTATGGTTATTGCTGGCATTTAATGGACTAACCGCAGCAATCGGGGTTGCTACGATATTGGTTTATGCAGGGATTTACACTCCTATGAAAAGAAAATCCCGCTGGGCGACAGAGGTCGGGTCGATTTCAGGAGCATTACCTCCTTTATTGGGAGCGGCGGCCGCAGGAAATATCGGCTCGGTTTCCGCATGGGTGCTGGCAATCGCTCTTTTCTTCTGGCAAATGCCCCACTTTTTTTCCATTGGATGGATTCATCGTAAAGATTATCGTGCCGCAGGTTTGCCCCTCCTCCCTGCCGTAGATCGTACCGGCAGGTTGACCGCCAACTGGTCATTTGTATATACCATTTTTCTGTGTCTCACTCTCATGATCCCATGGAGCCTGGGAATGATCGGTGGCCTCTTTGGCACCGCCGCCGTTTTAGGAAGTATCTGGATGCTCGTCCTCGCCTGGAAATTCAAAAACACAGAAGGCACCCGCGAAACCGCTGCCCGAAAACTCTTCCGCACAAGCCTGATCGTCATGCCCATTATTCTCTTTGTTTAACCACAGAAATCACAGAACCACTGAATACACGGACTCTGAAACCACAGAGGGACCTGTTTTTTTAACCACAGAATACAGAATGCACAGAATTGAGTCTTCGAAATAGTTAGTCTAATGTTCTTTTAAATAAAATAGGCAATATTTTTAAAGGTTTTTAAGGCGTAATCCATTCGGACTACAAAGTCGTTTTTTATAATAAAGTTAAAGATTTTAGTGCATAGTCGTTTTGGAGTACGGGAAAATTTGGAGTGCGGCGGTTTCCGCCGCTTTGGATTATATCGCAGGGGATATGCGAAAGATTTTTGCGTATTGAAGCTTTTTGATCATTCGATCCAAAGCGGTGCAGAGCCCCGCACTCCAAATTTGCCAATAGAGAAGTCAGCACTCCCAAAAAATAACATGTCAGCGTTTTAAAAAGTGCGTAAAATAATTATCGACTTCAAAATATAAGTTTCAAATACATACATTAGGACATAAACCTTTCTATACAACACCCCTAAAAACATTCTGTGTGTTCTGTGATTAAAAACAGACCCTCTGTGGTTTTCCTCCGTGTATTGCCTATTTTATTTGGAATACTATTAGATAGGCTATGGCGAAGACGCCATTTTGTGGTTACACCCAAAAAAAAGACTTGTTTATCCAAAAAGTCCTATATAGGATATAAGAATGTTGAATCAATCTGAATCTTCATCTATATCGCGTCCGATCACGAAGCGGCGGTATATATATGAAATTCTTCGTGAGAAGATTCGTTCTGGAGAGTTGCTTCCGGACAGTCGGATTGCGAGTACGGATATTTTGGCGCGTGAATTTGATGTTTCGTATTTGACGGTGCATGCGGCGTTACGTGATTTGGTGCAGGATGGATTTTTGGTGAGGCATCAGGGGCGAGGGACTTTTGTTGCGTTGGTACCTGACGAGAAGCGTTCCAGCTCTTCGATTGTGGCAGTGACTCCTATTGAGAGTGATGTTATTGCTTCTAACCATAGTGCGCAGGTTTTGAATATTCTTCATGGTTGCTCACTTGGGGTACAAAAAAATGCTGCGATGCTCAGTATGTTGTCGTTACCGACGCATTTGGAACCTGATGAACTAAATCGTTATCTACCACAGGTTCGTGAACATGGTGGAGCGGTTTTTATCGGACGTCAGTATGCGGATTTGATTCAATGTTTGAACGAGGAACATTTTCCGGTTTGCGTAATCGATGCAGAATCTTTGTCTGCTGTCAGTCACATTACATTTGATCGTGCGCGAGCGGTTACAACAGCTATTGAGCATCTGGTAGCTCAAGGATATCGGCGTATTGGGTATTTTGGTGCGGTAAACAGCCATAAAGGTATTAAGAAAAAAGCTTACCTTAAAGTGCTCCAGCGAGCTGAAATCTTACTTGAGCCGGGCTGGGTGGTCGATTGCCACAGCACACCCAATACCTATCAATTTATTAAAAACTATCTGACGGAGCAATCATTGGACGCGATTTTTATTGATAACTATAACGACGCCAAATTTATCGCGACCATTGCCCGTGAGTGTGGTTTACGGATTCCGGAGGATCTGGCGATCCTTGCGTATGGGATTGCGACAGCAACTTCTTATGAAACCGAGATTCTTTCGCACATTGCGATTCCTTACGAAGCGATGGGACGCGAAGCGATTGCAGTCATTGACCAGATTATGCGTGGCGAAGTTCGTCCGCCTGTTACCAAGCAACTGCCAGTTTCATTGCAGATGCACAACTCCTGTGGCGCAGCCGCAAAAAACAAACCCCTGACTGAAAACGTATGAAAAAACATCTATCTTCCTTCTGTTCTCTAAATCGTCTAATCATGATCACGACTCTGGCAATTGCTCCATGGGGAGTAACGACGGAGGCTGCTCCTTTCTATGGAGATGTCACGGGTTCCTTTAACTGGTCCGCTGTGACATGGGATCCTGATACCGGGACCGCTCCGGGCACAACAGATGGCAGTGTATCAACGGATCAGGTCACCATTGATAAAACCACATCGGGAGCGGGCGAATTAAGGTTTATAGAAAATCGGAATGTGGAAAGTCTGACTCGTCTTCGGGGAACGGGCTCATCTGCTGGTGCTATTCGTCTTGTAAATAACGTTAATAGCAACCTCAAGCTGACCATTCATGATTTATTTGCTGTGGAAAGCGGGTACATGTATTTGCGAGCGCATCATAATTATACGTCAGCCCGTTTTACGATTGAAACAGAGCGGATGGAAATTGGCAGTACGGAATGGGAAGGAGACATTCCAACATCTGGAAGTATCGGGACAGTTTATTTTTCAGGACATTCGGGAACAAATGATTACTCTCGTGTGACATTGAAGGTGAATAAAACGTTCACGATTATCGGGAATGGACGGTTTATTTATGATGGGTCGGCGACGGGAGATGCGGAGATTGATCTTGGGGATGTCGTTTTTCGGGATAATGTTCATGCCGGAATCCCGATGGAGCCAACGTTCGCGTTAGGAACGGCGATATCTTCAGGAGTGGATCATCGTGTGAAATTCCGCTCTCTCCAAAGCGAAGAAGCGAATTCGTCAAAGGTCACCATCACCGGGGGAGCCACGATCGAATTGTATGGCGATACACCGGCTGAACCGGCTGAGTATCGGTTTTACGGAGAAATTAAAGACACGAATCGATTGGAGAAAACCGGAAGCAATACCCAGTTTTTGTCCAGGAATGAAGGAAACAGCTATAGCGGTGGAACATTGATTTCCGCAGGAACACACGTGGTGGAAAATACTTCCGGGAGCGCTCTTGGAAGTGGTGCTGTCACGGTGGAAGGAACCGGAACGCTTGCCGGAGGTGGACGCATTGCACTTGCATTGGATACGGTAATCACGGTCAAAAATGGAGGGACACTGGCTCCTGGTAAGGAAAGTGAAGATTTTAATACATTGCGCATTGTGGCGCCGTCCGGTTCTTCAAATCCGGCGCTTTCCATGGAAGTAGGATCACGCTTTCATTTCACAATTGGTGCAGGAAATGTCAGCGACAGCATTGAATTTCTTGGTTATACCGAAGGCGCGCTGGACCTTGCTGAGGGTGGGGTTGAAATCACGCTTGATGGTGAAATTTCTGAAGGTACGTACCAGTTGTTTGTGTTCCGTGAAGGGGGTGAAGGTTCGGCACTGATTGCCAGTGGATTGACGGAAGGCTTATTTGTGAATCATACATCCAGTGCATTTAATATTAATTTGCATTATGACGATGCTGCATTTGGAGGCCCTGGTGTTATTGCCATGGAAGTGACAGCTATTCCTGAGCCGGCCTCCGTGGCTCTTCTCGCTGTGGGACTCACGGTCCTTGCTCTGAGGCGGGTACATTGATGTTAGCTGATATTTAAAATATTCCCCGATACCTGTTCAGATTTATGAAAGCCAGAACATTTTCCATTTTTCTTTTCTCTCTTTTTTTGATGCTATCTGCGGTGGCACAAAATGCCGATACGGATTCGAAGACGAAAGCTGTTTCGCCCGAGAGCAATGTCGGACAAATTTTGTATGTTAGTCTGAATGGTTCTGATAAAGAGGGGAGTGGCAGTGCGGACGCTCCATTTGCGACAGTTGCACATGCTATCACGCGGATAAATTCCAAGCAAGAAGCGACGATTCGTCTTTTGCCTGGAATTTATCGAGAGCAGGTTACGCTGCATCCTGCCAAGGGGGAGAATATTCCTGCTTTAATCATTGAGGGTAGCGAGAATGGAGAAGTGATTTTTGAAGGAGGAGAGGCGGTTACAAAATGGACTGCGCTCCCGGCTCCTGCCGATGGCGTGTTTCGCATTATGAATGCGACCAGTCAAACGGTTCGAACAAATGAAGGCGAATATTACGAAGTCTGGAATGCAAAAGAGCGAATTCGATTTCGTAAACAAGCAGATCTGGCCGGGGTGATGGCTTACCCGGCATCTGTGGCGGTAGAAAACGAGGCGCATTTACTCATCCACACCAACGATGGTAAGGAACCCGAACATCTCTGGCGCAGTAACCTGGTTTTTGCTATTGCTATTGAACGGGATCATGTCACGCTGCGAAACCTTACGTTTCGTAATTATACCGGAGGAGGCTCGGCACATGCAGTTGCTATTGGCAAGAAGACGCATTATGCAACGATCGAGCAATGTCGATTTGAAAATATCACCTGCGCGATCCAGAATGATGGGGCACATACTCGAGTTGCAAATACTCAAATGTGGGAAGTAAGCCGGGGAGTGGAAACACGAGGAGATGAAGTCACGGTCGAAGATTGTATCATCGAAGCCGCAACAGGAAATTTTACTTTCAGTGATAACAACCAGCATCGACGTAATGGTATTCGTATTTATCATCCATCACGTGGTGGGATTGTAAGACGAAATATGACTGCCGGTTTCTGGGCAGGGCTTTATATCAAAACGGCATCCGCTATGGAAAATGCACTTCCAATTTTAGTCGAGCACAACACATTTATGGATGGGATTAACTTTGGTCCACAAAAGCAACCGAAAACCACGTTACGTTATAATATCATTGGCCCGATCAAAGCAGAACACAGCAGTATTCGACGGTTGCTGGGAATGGACGCTGTTTTTGAGTACAATTATTTTTTTGATTCCGAGTTTCTGCAAACTGCTTCTTTGGAGCCAAGTACAAATTTTACGGGGCCTGCTCCATTTGCCAATCTTGTGGAAGGAGATCTGAACATTACCGACCCACAGATCACGAAGTTCAAGATAGGGGCTTCGGTATTGAAGCATCAATGGATTCCTGCGGTTCAACGCATGTTGGTTCGAGAGACACCTGTAAAAGCAGTTTCTCCTCTTAGCATTCTTTCTGCATTGGAAAAAACAGTTTCCCGTCAGGGAGCCTTGCTTTTGACAACATTGAGCGCACCGGCAGACGAAGTTTTTGTCAAGTTCCGTCCCAAAGGAGAAAAAGAATGGAAACAAGTGCCGGGACAAATCAATCGTCTTGTAGAACCTGCGATCCTGAGCACCCCGGCACCAGTGGAACCCGCCGAAGTTTCTTCCGTCACTTCCTATCTCTTTGATTTAACAAGCGGGCAACTTGTTCCGGAAAAGACGTACGAAGCAATGCTGGTTGCGCGTCAGAAAAAGGGTAAAAGCGTGGAGTCGGATATTATTGCTTTTCAAACTACAGGTGACCCGAAGGTAATCTATGTGGACTCCCAGGTCTCCGCGTCTGATGCCGACGGAACAGCAGAACATCCATGGTCACAACTCCAGCAGGCGCTTGATCGTGCTTTGCCGGGAGATACGGTGGAACTGGCAGAAGGGGTTTATACAAAGCCGGCTCTTCTTCTCCATGGAGGAACATCCGATTATCCCATCATTATTAAAGGACAGTCGAAAAAAACAACAATTATGGATGGTGGGAAAGAGTTTTCGATTTTGTTGAAGATTGAAAATGCCCCTCATGTTAGCGTTGCTGATTTGACATTTCGCTGGTTTGGAGACAGTGGTTTAATGGCATCTGACTGCTTAGGGTTACAAGTGGAACGTTGTCATTTTCAAAACAGCCTGGTTCGTCGCGGCGCCAATGGCAGAGCAGGACTTTATTTGTTAAATTCTCCGCAGTCAAAAATTTCTTTTAATACTTTTACCACTGCGGAAAATGGAGCACGGCTGGAAAACTCTCAGGAGTTTGTATTTCAGAATAATACGGCTTTTGCGAATTTGTATGCTGGACTGCAAGTGTTGAATTCCAGTCGGGATTCCGTTCTGACACATAATGCGTTTACCTTCACCGGAAATACATCGATGGATGTACTGGAAAGAGATCGATCCGCATGGGATAGTATTACCTGTAATTTTAACAATTACGGGAATCGGTTGAATAATGGAAATTCGCCGGAACGGCCCGAAAACGATTTTCGGCCATTGCCGCATTATGGGAAAATTTCCGGAAAAGCGATTATTCGCTGTTGGATCGCATTGCCTGAAAGTGCCGGTGAGGTGGCGAGTCAGAGCTTTTATTCGATGAAGGCATGGCGTGAATTTTCCGGGCAAGACAAGGACTCGATTTTTGCTGATCCGAATTATATTGACCCACTGAATAATGATTTTCACATTCAACCAGCAAGCCCACATTTTCTTGCGAACGGAAAATTGATCGGCGCGGAAGGACATTCCCTTTCAACTTCTTCTGCTGCACAACCATGAATCATTTTATGTCACCTGCATTTTCTCCGACTGGTTATCGACGAACCCCCGCTGCATTTTCTTTACTGGAAATCATGGTGTCGTTTGTCATAATTGCGGTGGTGGTGGTGCTGAGTGTTGCAGCGATTGCCAGTATGCGGAAATCTGCCGGGAATACGCGCTGTATTGCAAATTTACGGCAACTGGGAGTAGCGATCATGACCTATGCTACCGAGCATGATGGGCTCCTTCCCCCGGGGCGAGATTATTCAAATGGTTTTAGTTACTGGTTTATGGATCGCGAAATGTGGGCGTATAAATATATTGGTGTGGATCGTGCGCCGCGTTGTTTTCGCTGCCCGCTTGATACATTTGTGACGGATGCAAAACATTATTATAGTTATACATGGAATGTGGAATTTCTGCAGGATTGGCCGCAAAAAGGAAATACCCGGAATCCTGATGGAGCAAAAATTTATCTTCGAGATGCGCAGGGGAAAATACTGATGGCAGATGGTGCAAATGGTGAAGAACGCGTTGCCAGTAATCCCAATGCCAGCTCAAATGCAACCCCACTTCCGATTCAATTGGGAGTGAGTGTTGGCCCCGGTAAAACAGCGGTGAATTTAAGCAAACGCCATAACGGTGGCGCAAATTGTCTGATGGGTGATGGAAGCGTTCAATGGTATTTGTATGAGGATGTCTGGACTCCCGAATTGATGAACCATTGGTAGGCACACTCCAGCAACTTCGCTCGAAGTGGGTGTTATATTTTATGAAAGTAAGTACAGATTTTTCATGTGGTAATGGACGCATTCTACGTGTCGATGCTGAAGCTATCGAAGTCGAACTGATTGCCTATAGTAAAGGTGCGCGCTACGGGTATTTGCGTATTACAGATATTCAGGAAGACCACGAACAACTGCTCATTTTACGTCCTGATCGGTATTTTGGATTGAATACTTTTGGGATGAAATTTCATTCTTCTATCTGGATACGGTATGGTTTCACCGACTCCTGGGAGGCATTACCAGAAAATTTACTGGAACGGACACCGGAAGCAG
>CAKUMP010000053.1 GCA_934667795.1 uncultured Chthoniobacterales bacterium
AATTCCCGTGTACTTATTAAAAATATCCCGCCACGTTAAAAAATACTTTACTCAAATACTATCCTATTGGAAATAAGCATATTCACTTAAATTTACACCAAAAAAGTTATTACTTATTTTGCAAAAATTAAGCATTTTCCCTTGAGAGCGCCGAAATCTCCATCGGCTAACGTACCGTTGAAATCATTTATGAACTACAGTAGTGATATTTTATGTGTCAGTTCCTTACCTGGATGACATGTCACTCAGTACTCCTAAATTACTTTTAAACGGATTCACCCTTTCCCTAATTTTTACTTTATTTCAATATTTACTATATTAAAATAAATAAAAACATTAAAAAGAATATTTTTGACTCTGTCCCTAATTCGACGCTCGGAAACTGTTTACAGCTCTGTCCCTAATTCGACGCCCGGAAACTGTTTACAGCTCTGTCCCTAATTCGACACTCGCGGCCGCTTACAGCTCTGTCCCTAATTCAACGCTCGGAGGGGCCGCTTACAGCTCTGTCCCTAATAGGACAGCATTTCCACAGGAACGTCGACGGTTTCCAGCAAGTCCTCCTGCCAGCGAGGATATCAGCTTTCCTACCCTCTGCCGACGGGGACGCCGGCACTCCCAGGATGACTTCAGAAGGGCGGCGCTCGTACTCCTGAAGACACTTTTTTCGAATCAAAAATAAATTTCAGATCCCTCTTCTCATTTTCCGAAAATTTCTCTACTTTCCAACAATGGACGCTATTCATACTAATTTCACGCTTTTCGACTGGGGCATTCTGGCTGGCTACCTTCTTTTAACGACCTGGATTGGCCATGCGTTTCGAGGAAAACAATCGACCATCAAAGATTTCTTTCTTGCGGGCCGTTCCCTGCCCTGGCCAGCGGTATGTGCTTCTATTATTGCCACTGAGATCAGTGCGCTTACCTTTATTGGAGTTCCGGGAATGGTTTTTGCCGCCAATGGAAATTTCACCTACCTTCAATGGGCACTAGGATCTATCGTCGCTCGTTTTTTAGTCGGTATTTTCCTCGTCAAAGTTTATTACGAACGAGAAATCTACAGCCCCTACGACTATATGTCCCACACGCTTGGGAAAGGATTCAAAACACTTACCACCGCATTATTCACCATTGGTTCCATTCTGGGTCAGAGTGTACGTCTTCTTGTAACCGCACTCATTCTCAGCACGGTTACTCCCTTGAGTATGAACGCCAGCATTATTGTGCTCTCCCTTTTTGCCATCCTTTGGACCATTATGGGAGGAATGACCACCGTCATCTGGACCGATGCCGTACAGTTCGTCATGTTTGTTTTCTCTGGTGTCCTTGCATTTGTATGGATCATCGGCAGCCTGCCGGGTGGCTGGAACGAAATGATCACCACTGCTTCTGAAGCCGGGAAAATGAAACTGCTCGACCTCTCGACAGACCCCATGCTGGAATTCACACTTTGGGTTGCCATTTTTGCCATGCCGTTTCAAAACCTCGCTGCTTTTGGGACCGATCAGCTCAATACACAGCGTATGTTCTGCTGTCGCAATGCCAGTGATGCCACAAAAGCCATGATTTGCTCCAGCTTTTCACAAGTCATTACCATTTTAATGCTCATGGTGGGAGCTTCTCTATATGCCTATTACCAGACGTTTCCGCCGAATGAAGCCATAGCAACCCTCTTTGCTACCTCTCCTGATAATGTATTCCCAATCTGGATCACTACCGTTTTACCTCCTGGTCTCACCGGACTCGTCCTTGCTGGCGCCTTTGCTGCCGCCATCTCCAGCCTGGATTCTGCCCTCGCTGCACTCTCCCAAACCTCCCTTTCGGTCATCCACGGACAAAACCCCACTCATTTAACCCATGCTCAACTTGTTCGACAATCCCGTTTTTCTGTCCTGATCTGGGGGCTGATCCTCGCCGCTACCGCCATCCTCATTTTTATCGTAAAAGAAAAAGCCGGACTCAATCTGATCTCTCTGGCGTTCGGTATGGTGTCCTACACCTACGGCCCCCTTCTCGGAATCCTCCTCCTTGCCCTCTGCAAATTTAAACCCCGTATCCAATTTGTCATTTTAGGGATCGCTCTCTCCTTCCTCCTCACCCTCGCTATCCGCCCGGATTTTTACATTCTTACCGGATTAACTAAACCAGACCTCGCTATCCTCAACTTTTCTTACGTCTGGCTTTACCCCATCACCACTTTTATCACTTTTCTGTGCGGAGTGCTATCGCCACGTAATCCGCATCAATCCTTTCCCTCATAACATTGTTTTTCATTTCAAGCTTTTTTTAGCAATTTCAGAAAATTTAATTCCCTTGTTTTTGCTATTTTTTCTTGTCCACTCCGCATTAGAATTTTATCATCAATTCCGATGCCCTAGGGCCATCAAAGACCATTGTGAATAACTTGTGAACAACTTTTTCTGATTACCTACTATGTACCCAACCATCCCCCCAAATATACCTCTACTTACCATGCTAATCGAGATATAGTCCTCCTTATCCCATTACTATATTTTTATCATTTATTAAATAAAATTTCTAGAAACCTGTTACAATTGAACAACTTACAAAAAATAAATCCACTTAAAAAGAAACCACCTGAACTTTATCTGGAAAAATATATACCTGTGCGTATATCCTTCTATTTTACTGGTTTTTGTAACAGTTTTGTAATAAATTTGTGTGTATAAGTAACTTATGGACGATCCGTTATCTTTATTATGGCAGCAGATATCCAAACTTCTTAAACCGCATGGTTCAGAAGACACTTTTGAACGCTGGTTTTCTGATATTGCTATTCTCTCTGCTGATGAAAATCAAATCCTGTTTCAGGTCCCAAATAATATTTACCAATTATGGATAGAAAACAACTATCTGGAGGTTCTTCGCGCTTGTATTTTTGAGACACTGAGAGCGAACCCCGAAATCAAATTTACGCCTCAAACAGAAAAAGAGCGTGAAGAAAAAGAGAAACAATGGGAACTTGAAGAAGAAGCTTCGAATTCTCGCAAAACGAGTAAAAAATCGTCAAAATCGGCTTCTGCGTCGAAGCAAAGCGACCAAGCGGGAGACTTGGTATCGGGGATGAATCCACGTAATACGTTTAAAAATTTCGTGGTGGGGTCGAACAATCAATTTGCGCATGCGGCCTGTCTTGCGGTGGCGCAATCTCCTGGGCGTACCTATAATCCCTTATTTATTTACGGAGGAGTCGGGCTTGGGAAAACGCATTTGATGCATGCGATTGGGCAGCATATTCTTCAAAAAAGTGAAAAGGCAAAAGTGATTTACCTTTCCAGTGAAAAATTCACCAACGAATTTATCACAGCCATTCAGAATGGGACACTCCCGAAATTTCGCAAAAGATACCGTCAGGCGGACATGCTTTTGATTGATGACATCCAGTTTCTTGCGGGGAAAGAGCGGTCACAGGAAGAATTTTTCCATACCTTTAATACCATGTTTGATGGGCATAAACAGATTGTTTTGTCCAGTGACCGTCCGGCCAGTGAGATTTCGCATCTGGAGAGTCGTCTGGTTTCCCGCTTCGAATGGGGGATGACCACCGAGTTACAACCACCGGATATTGAAACCCGAACAGCAATTCTGCGCAAGAAAGCAGAATCCCTTCAGGTTTCGATTTCAGCGGAAATTATCGAATATATTGCAGCGCGTATTAAAAGTAACGTCCGTCGGCTCGAAGGTGCCCTCATTCGTGTGGCCTCGCTCACATCGCTGGGGAATCATGATCTGACACCGGAAACGGTCGAACACTTACTTCGCGATATCCTTCAGGAAGAAGCTAAACGGATTATCACGATTGATCATATCCAGAGAAAAGTAGCGGAACATTTCGATATCCGTCTGGCCGATATGAGTTCCAAACGTCGCCCACAAAATATCGCATTCCCACGTCAGGTCGCAATGTACCTTTCACGCGAACTCACGAAAGCTTCCCTCAATGAAATCGGAGAAGCATTTGGCGGACGCGATCACGGTACGGTCCTGCATGCACATAAGTTACTTGCAAAACGTATTTCCTCTGAAGACCATATCCGACAAATGATTAATCTGCTCGACGCGCAACTCCAGCGTGAATAGATAAAACGAAATCACAGGTGGTTTTATACAAAATCACCTTTTTTTAAAAAGTTTTCAGACTCTAAAAATAAAAAAGACGGATTCGAGTACTCTATGGCAAATGAAAATGTGGACGACGTAAATGCCGTCGATACGGAAAGTGAGAATATGGCACCTCAGGTAAAATACCTGACCAAGAGTGCGGTAAGTCTTACATATTCTCTGGCAATTGGGGTTTTGGTTGCCATTGCGGTTGCAGTGGGAGCGGGCATTGTGATCACGCGCATGATCGAGCCCCTTTCTGCAAGTGTTGCCAATGGGGTGATCTGGTCAGGAGCAGTCGTAGGGCTTCTGGCAGCCAGCTCGGTCCACAATTTCCTGTCCTCTCTCCCTCCGGAACAAAGCCGTCACAACCTGATCTGGCCAGTCCGCATCATCTGGATTCTCTGTTCCGCACGCGCATTTTTCTGGCTCGTTTATCCCGTCAATAATTCCTGGATTCTCGGCTCTCCCTATAATACAGGTGATCTTGGACTCCATCTGGGATTCATCCGCTATATGGGATCCGGCATCGATTTCTGGAAAGAAAACCCGCTTTTGACAGGTGAAATGCTGCATTACCCGGTTGGAATGGATTTCTTTAACTGCATGCTGGTCCTGCTTGGGATGGATGTCTTCCAGAGTTTTGTTGTAGTCGGATTCGGGATGTCCTTATTGACGCTTCTCTGCCTGGAGCGTTGGGGTGGCAGTTGGGCGGTTGCTGCATTTTTATTTTGTGGAGGAACGGCTGGGTTTCTGATTTTCAAAACCGGTCAACTGATGGATTACCAGTACGATGTCGAATGGAAATCGTTATTTCTTTCGCTTTTTGTGACGCAGAGAGGTTTACTTTTCGCCATTCCGGCCGGACTGACCATTTTATATGACTGGCGACACCGCTTTGCTCCGGAACCAGCGCCGCGTCTTCCGCTGTTATGGACCACGCTGCTATACATAGCCATGCCGATTTTCCATCTGCACACGTTTCTTTTTCTCTCATTACTCCTGCTCTGGATTTTTATTTTTGGAAACCACAGCATAAAAGTCCGTTCTGCCGGGCTTGTTTTATTTACATTCGTACCGGCAAGTTATTTTGTTCTTTCGACCACCAGCATTGGCCATGGGGCGTCCATGTTCCACTGGCATCCGGGATGGATGATGAAAGAATCCGACACCTTGTTTTTCTGGCTTCAAAATTTCGGCCTCTGGCTGCTGTTGCTCTTCTGGCTCACAGGAATTGTTATTTATAAATTTATTAAAAAACAGCCTTTCCCGAATATTGATTTCGCCTGCATTTTTGCCGTAATCATCACTTTTCTGCTCTGCTCATTTATCAGTTTTGCCCCCTGGCCATGGGATAACACCAAACTGTATCTTTGGGCGTATCTTTGTTCCCTCCCCTTCCTCTGGAAATGGCTCCTTGCTCCACTGGATATTCAATGGCGCGCATTGCTCATTCTGATGTTTCTTTTCTCCGGTGCCATTTCCACACTTGGCGGACTCCATGTCGATACGATCCACCCAAGACTCGCGAACCGACGCGAGTTAGATCATATTATGTCTGTGCTCAACCGGATCCCTCCGGAACAAGGAAGTTTCCTTACTCTCCCGACCTATAACCACCCGGTCTTTCTTGCCGGAAGACCCATCAGTGTCGCCTATCCGGGACACCTCTGGAGCCATGGATACGATTATACAGAAAAAGAAAATGCGGTTCGCTCTGTTCTGAAAGGCGATCAAAACTGGCAACAATCTCTCAAACTCCTCAACCCCCGCTATATTTTCTGGGGAACCCGCGAAGCCGAAGCATACCCACACTCCACTCGCCCCTGGCTCGCTACCTCCACCCCCATCGCAAATGGCGAATGGGGCACCCTCTATCGCATCAACGATACCGAACCAGAGCCAGAAAAAGAATAACCCATCCTCTTACAGCTAATTACGAATTACGAATTATCTGACCGGGTCCTGATAGACAGGCATTCCTACGTTAGGAGATCCATCCCGAATATCGGCGCTGATAAAGGGGCGCTGACGCTGTTCCGAAACGGCCAGAACGGCAAGGGTTTCGCCGGAGTCATAGACTTTCAATTCCGTTCCTGCAGCAGGTTCATATCCGGCAGCAACTTCAATTAAAACAAATCCATTCGGTGCGTTTAAATAAGCAATACGCCCAATCTGTTTAGGCCCTTCGACCTTAGGAACATATTTCATGCCGTCCGCATTCCGACTGCTTGTTCCTGTCGTACTACACCCAACGACCATTCCCAATGCGAGTACTCCAGCCATCACCTTTACCCCCAGCTTTAGACTTCCTCTACATCCCGCTACTGCACGCACCATTGTTCCTGCACAAAATTTGCTTCTCATCCCTGTATATCACCCCATTTTTTTCTTCGTTTCAACTCTTAAAATACTCCTATGTAAATTTTCTGACATTTTTGCCAGATTCTATTGACCTTCTGACGGAAGTATGATGAAATCCCTGTCTCTTAAGTGAGAGGTGAGGTGGCTGAGTGGTCGAAAGCAGCGCTTTGCTAAAGCGCCGTGCTCCAAAAGGGCACCGAGGGTTCGAATCCCTCCCTCACCGCCATTTCCTTTACACGACTTCACACACAAGCTCAAAGCCAATCTGAGCGATTGAGCCGCGCCGCAATCATGGCAAGGCAAAGCCTGCGTTCCAGAGAGTTTTTTATACAATGAGTGGATTCCACACGCGCCGGAAGCCGAGGTTCTGAAAATCCTTCCCATTCACTGTGGCAAACTCCGTCACGCCTTGGGCGATCATACTTAAAGCACTCCGAGCATCGTAAAGGCGTCGAAAAGCGAATGATTTTTCTTTAGCGTATTTCCATAAATCGTCATGCATCATTCGGCTTTCAGTGGGGAATCCAATCAAGCGCCAGCGTGGATGTGTACGGTAGGTTTGAATGACTTCGACAGCATCTTCACTATTCAATGGATGTTTTAAAACAGCCGGATTACGTAAAAGCCCGTAAAATTCGGCCAGGATAAATTCGGAAATTGCAACATCTTCATCTCGCTGAATAGAAATGAGCCAATCATACGCAGAGTCGTGATGAGGGGAATCTTCGTTAAATGCGTGGAATAAAATATTGGTATCAATAGAAAACATAACGACTAACGAGGCTTTTGCGTCAATTCACTATTACTCATTTGTGCTTCGACTTTAATTTCAGCATCACTGAGTCCCTTCCATCCAAGACGACGTGGTTTTGGTGGTTGCCAATCTCCCTGCTCTTCCGGTGGAATCGAATAAACAGTAAGAATATATTCAATACCGCGCCTCGCCAATTCAGCAAAAGAAATTTCCCGAGCTTCGCAAATTTTTTTAGCACGAGCAAAAACTTCATCTGGCAGTTGAATTTGAGTTCGAATCATGCCAACAAAATACCAACAAAACATAATGTTGTCAAGTTGAATGCGTAATAGCTCTTGCAATTCCATTATGCGAGGCAACGAATAGGAAGGTGGTGCGCTTTCAGGAAATGTTTCACGCAAAGCACGCGGAGGTCGCTAAGAAAATTTATAAAAATCAAGAAATTCTTCTTCGTGGCTTAGAGGCTTCGTGTGAGATAATTCTTCCAGCGTGTACCACCTCACTTTTTTCCGCATTACCCCATTTTAAAATACCTTCGTGTGAAACAGTCTCTTAATTTGAAATGACAAGATGTGGGTAACGGGCAGGATGTGTCACCGCACTCCTAAATTTTGTTTAAGCCAGGTGTAAGCAGCGGCGAGGGATTCAGGGGGGGGACGATGTCCGGTGCCGTGATGATACCATGCTAAATTGTCGGGGGGAAGTCCGGGGCCGGAGAACAGGGGGCGGATGGGGTCCAGCAGTTTCCAACTGGCTTCATGATCGGTTTCTCCGGCAATCAGGAAAAATCCACGGGGCGCAAGCAGAGCCAGCAGTTTTTCATGCGTCCATTCACTCTCACTGGAAGGACGTTTTGCACCAAGATACCAGGTGTCGTGCCAGTTGGTGGAATCCCAGAGCAATCCAAAGTCAGATGCCACGACTGCCTGAATCCGCTCATCCAGACATCCCGTGTAAAATGCCATTTTTCCGCCAAGCGAATGCCCCATGATCGCAAGACGCGACGTATCTGCGTCAGGTTGTTGCAAAAGAAGAGTGATCGCACATTGCGTGTCATGCACCAGCTTTCCAAGTCCTGTCCATTTCGGGTAACGCGCATTTAAATAATCTGCCGCAACCGGCCATCTTGAAAACGGATCCACATTCTCCGGTAATTGTGGCACCATATTAAACGGATACGCTTCAGAACAAATCACCAGGTACCCTTGTCGTACCAGATCAAGTCCATACTGACGATGCCGCAGCGCCTCTGTTTCATTCGTCAGCCGACGAAGCCCTTCGTGTTGCGAATCCAGTTCCAGTCCGGCGGAGGTTTCCGGCTGGTAAAATGGAATGACCGCACATGGCAACTTTCCATCCTGTTCCAATTGTTTTCGACGATCCCCCTTCGGACGTAAAAGAATCACTTTTTGTTTCTCTTGAGGTCCAACGGGCAAAAACCAGGACACGACTTCAAACCCATCCTCAGGAGCATCACAAATCAATTCCCCGTATTTCTCCGCATTTTTTAACCCGGCTTCCCGATAGGCTTTCAGTGAATAATCAGGTTCTCCCAGCAACGAAAGCCAATACGCATGCCATTCCTCTCGTTGCGGAAATGAAAGTCTCCCTTCGGATTCTTGATTTTGCATTCATCAGTATAAAAGACAGTTTTGCAAAAGAATCAAGTTCCGACTTTCTGTCGAGGTATTTTATCGAGGAAATAATGGATTAATTTTTGCGCACCACGCCCAATGCGACCGGAACCTTGCGCTCCAGTCCATCTGAGGGAGTGTTCACAATATGGGTCGTTTTTCCTTCACGAATGCCTAATGCTGACGAGCCCCCGCCATCAAGATTCAGCGCCACATCTACTCCCATATGACAAAAATATTTTGCCAGTGCCTCAAAGCTCATGCCCGCACTCTCGTCCGACCTTCCATCCACCAGCACCAACACGACTTTCTTTCCACTGCGATCAACCCCTATGGCAGAACGCGGGTGCACCGCCGGTGGTTTGTCACCACTCACTTTCACGATTGACTCTCCGTCCTGCACCAATTGCGGACCAGCCGTCAGGACTCCAGTTACTTCTTCCTGCTGAATCCCGTCCGGTAGATCCAGTTGAGATTCTATCACCACCAGATCTTCCAATTGCATATTTCTGAAAAATGGATTGGCCGATTTTGTGGCCGCGACGATCATTTCATCTTCTTTCAGGAGCGAAGTATTTTCTGTATCAAACCCCTCTATTTTTCGCAGGTAACGCATCTGCACTTCCCAGGGATTCAACGCTTCTACCTTCCCCACGTATTGCGTGATTTCTTCCCGCGCAGCCATTTCCAATTCCGTATTCAAAGTTTTTGCCCAAGGATATAAATAAATGCCTACCTGATCTCCTGTTAACACCGGACGATTAATGCCGGTCAATGGTCGGCTCTGTTTTCCCACCCTAATTTTTCCGGACCATCCAACCTCCCCAATGCGTACTCCCATTTCCGGACCAAAAATGGCGTGTGCACGCTTCCCCTCAATTTCCCGCAAAACGACACGATCCTTCACCACCAGATACGTTGGCGACTGCGTTCTCCTGATATCAAAATATGTCGCATTAATCACTGCCACCGCCTCTGGATCATTTTTCATCCACCTGGAAACAATCGAACGTTTTACAGATTGCTTTCCCGGAAGCGATTCGTTCTTTCCCGCAATTTTTGTCTCTAACTTATATCCACCTGCCTCCAGATCCACTGCGACTAAAAATGTCCGCATCGGCTTCCCTTCCCAGTCACCATGCGCTTCCCAATATTCTACCCCTGATGCAATCTCTTTTTTTGTCACTTGTTCATTTTCAAAAAATCCTTCTGGGGACACCCATGCATTTAAACTTCCTCCTACGCCAAGCGCGATCCACATCCCGATGCCAAAAATCTGTTTCATTGCCATTTCATCAGTATATCCTCCCCTCTCTCTTCTGTCGAAAGATATTGACGACAAGACAGTGGACAAGTGAACGGCGCGGTGGCGCGGGCGCAGTCAGAACGTAGGTAACACTTGGGTTCGTGTTGGGTTGTCAATGCCGTGTCCGATCGGGAGGGCGAGCATTCCATTAGGGACAGAGCGTTCCATTAGGCTGATTTTCACAGCCTAAAATGCCACAGAACCGCTTTATTACAAACTCTGTGGCATTTTTTAGCTTCCTTTCGTAGCCATGTTTATCGAAACCATCCCTAATCGCAAATCTCCTCCTTGTATTTTATTGAGGGAAACATACCGTGAGAACGGAAAGGTCAAACATCGCACTCTGGCAAACCTTACTCAATGGCCGGAACCCATCGTGGAAGGGTTTCGTGCTTTACTCAAAAGCCAGCGTGGCTCCTCTATAAAGCAAGAACCTTCCCCTTTTTCTTTGGATTTTGGAATCACGCTTTCTTTGTCACACGGCCATGTGAGAGCGATTTTCTCGATCATGCAAAAACTCCAAATGCCCCACTTGCTGGGATCCAAAAACTCTCCAGAACGCAAACTTTGCCTTGCCATGATCGGTGCGCGTCTCATTTCTCCAGGTTCAAAATTAGCGACCTCCCGGGATCTGGGAAAAGTCACTTGCATCAATACTCTTGGTCAGGAATGTGGCTTGGAAGAAGACATCCATGAAAATGATCTTTATGCCGCGATGGACTGGTTACTTGCACGTCAACCCCGCATCGAGAAAGCACTGGCAGTGCGGCATCTTCAGGAAGGCTCACTGGTTCTTTACGACCTGACTTCCAGCTATTTGGAGGGAAGCACTTGTCCTTTGGGAGAGTTCGGCTATTCCCGGGATGGTAAAAAAGGGAAATTACAAATTGTTTATGGGTTATTATGTAACAACGAAGGGGTTCCTGTTGCGGTGGAAGTTTTCAAAGGAAATACTTCCGACTCCATGACAATGGGAGCACAAATAAAAAAAGTACAACAGAATTTTGGGATTAAACGTCTGGTGCTGGTGGGAGACCGTGGCATGATCACGCAAGCCCGTATTAACGAGGAACTAAGTG